>JAUIJG010000284.1 GCA_030431355.1 bacterium | reverse complement strand
CTAAGAGAATTGGGAAGAACTAGTCTCCGACTACCTTAACTGATTTCTTGACGATGTCACCGAAACGGCTGCTTCCTTTTGCCATCGACATTGTCAGCTCCCAGTTGCCTGTCCAGGTAGGGGCTTGGACTTTGTAGTGAAATTCCGTCTTAGCATCTGTTTGAACGGAATCTTTCAGGTAGACATGGGGAGTGAATTCATCTCTCTGAGCAGGAGCGCCGGAAGGACTGCGGGTGATTTTGCTCAGCATCTGGAAGTCTCTTCCCTGCCACTTCATGGAACCTACGTTTTTCACTTTTACAACGACATCATACTTTTGACCGGCTTTCATCTGAGAAGGCATCCGGATATCGGAGCTTCTCATTTCAGCATCAAGTACATGAGATGCCGATGCGGCAAGAGAAACTAGTGACATGCTTACTGCTGCAAGTCCGGCTACCATTGATTTCTTTGTCAAGTGCATCTATCAATCTCCTTATTGTGACTGTGAACTAGACTGTTTTTTAGCGAGGTTCTACGGCAACGCTCAGTTTGTATTCTCCTTCGGTGGCGCCTTTGGCTCCGGCTACTCCGATGAGAATGCTGTAGGGCTGTTTGACCGAAATGAATTCCACTTTGCGAACTCCATCGTCAGCGTTTTTGATGATCTTGCCGCCTTTGCGTGCGTAGATCGGGTAGCTGGCTTCAGCGGAGATTGCTGATTCCACATTTGGTGGTACGGGCTGGTTGCCGCCTGCAGACTGTCTCAATGCATACAGATTGATAGTCTTGGCTTTATCCGTGGGCTCCAATTTGATCTTTATCTGTTTACCGGCCGGCAATGTAGTTCTATAGAAAACATGGTTACCGTTGAACATTTCGAATCTGGTTCCGGGGAAGCAAGCAACGGAGCTTTTTTCCGCCCAACCCAGGGGAATCTTTTTACCGGAGCTGATATTTCCTTTTACTTCTGAGGCTTTGCCTTCGCTTACGCTCAGGGAGTTGACGGAAGATCCGCCGGCCGGCTTATCTGCTGAAAATGCAGGAACCGCGAATGTTGTGGCAATTGCCAGAGAAAGGATCAAGGATGATCGAAGCATATTGAATTTCCTCTTGTTTACCGGATGGTTTCAACGGAGCACTGATGTCCTTCTTGAAAACCGTCTGGCTTATATCAAACTTATTGAATCAATCCAATATATAGATCCGGGCCTTTTAAAGGCTTAAATCCTGCCTAAAAGTTACATAGATTTCCTTTTGATTTCGGAAATTGCAATCGGGCGCTTTATAATGGCAATCTGGTCATCTTGCTAAGAGGTGGCTATAATTCTTTTAGGACTTTGCGGTACTAGTCAATGGGTAGAGGATGAAAGAAAAGCCTGTGGGCAGCAAGGAAAGGCTAATTGAGGCAACCATAGATCTGATGTCATCCCAGGGATTTCAACCCATGGGAATTCAGAGTATTTTGGACAAAGCCAATGTCACTAAGAGTAATTTCTATTATCACTTCAAGTCGAAAGAAGAGCTTTGTTTGACCGCGCTTGAGTATATGTCCGACTATTTTTTCGACAAAATGGTTCTTCCCAGCCTGGAAAATAAAGAACACACTCCACGGGAACGCCTGAAGAATTTCCTCACCGGAATGGCACGGGGCATGAAAGAGAATAGCTGTCAGCGTGGCTGTCCATTCGTGAATCTAGCGACAGAGACCAGCGATTTCCATCCGGCATTTAGAGAACAGATAGAGAAGTTTTATATGCGCTATAGAAAAGTTCTCAGTGATTGTTATCGTGATGGCGTTGAGTCCGGGGAATTTCGTTCTGAGCTGACCGCCGAAGATGCTGCTTATCTGATTCTTTCAAGTATGAACGGAGCAATTGTCCTGGCTAAAGTGCAGAAGGACCCTGCTGCCATGGAGAGAGGTATCGATAGTCTTGTGGCATTGATTTCGACAAATTAGTTTTTTTTGACTTGAATTAGGACCGACCGGTCTGATTTAATAATTAGAACAGGCCGGTCCTAATTAAACACAAGTCGATCCTTGAGTCCGGACAGATTCAAGATAGAAACAGGAGAAAGTAAATGAGTAACAGTTGCGAGAGCAAAGAAGACTGCGGTCCTAAAAGCAATACTACCGGTGGAGGCTCAGAATGCTGTGATATGCCGGAGAAACTGCTCTGCCTGGCTGATGAAGCCTGGAGAGAAGCATTAAAGGAGAAGATGAAGGAGCATATCCTGAAAAATTCTTCCGAGCATCTCGATAAGATCGCATCGGTGGTGACTGAGGCCAATCACAAGCGTTGGGCTCACAAAATTCAGGGCAAACAACATTGTAATGAGTATGGCGAGAGCCTGCGCGAGACAATGATCGCCATGACCAAATCATAGGATTTTTTTCGGAATAAACAACGGAGACAAGAGGAGTCCGGGCCAATAACCCCGGGCTTCTGCCTTAGAAGAAATTGTCTCCGCACCAGAAATTAAGATAGTTGTCTGATTTGCGACCGTTTGTCGTAACCGTCAGAGGCAGGGTATCGGTATTGATGCCCAGGTCCGGTATCCTACATACCATGGTCTCGGAGTCCATTACTTTTAAAACTGGTGCCACATTGGGCCCGATTCTTACTATGTTTTCTTCCGGAACCCTGGAGAAATTAGAGCCTCTTATCGTTACGGTGGCTCCGGTGTTTCCTCCCCTGGGGCTCATGGAAATCAAATGTGGCGGTACGTAGTCGGTCAATATGCTGAGCTGATTACTTAACTTCTCGCCTTTCTTCACTCTGAGCACCACACAGTCGCCTTCCAGTTTTTCCGGGGCTCTAGCTACCATGATGCCATTTTTGACCGAGATAACTTTTGAATCCTGATCTTGCACTGTGGCGCTTATCTTGTCCGGATCGGTACCGAAGCCGGCACCATGAATCATGAAGTTTTTACCCGGAGTGACTGTGGTGGCATTGAACAGTGTGAGTATGGAAGGGGCGGTGGTAAGCACCCAGGCGAAGTAAGAGCCTTTGTTGCCGGAACCTTCTATTTTGATTTTTCTAGGACCGTCGGCGAAATAGCCGCTCAGGTCTATTGATTTGGCGTGGGTCTTCAAGAATGTATGTTCGTCCACCAGCACTTCGGGCTTTTCTTCCGTGTCTTTAGGAGCCTCGGAGCCATCAGTGTTTGCGGCAACTTTTTCTTTCGGCGCCATAGTCACCTTAATCCAACTGAAACCCGGGTTCTTTCCGTAACCGTTATAGAAAGTAATCCATACCGGTGAAGACTTGCTATCATCCGGCACACTCAGCTCTGCCGAGAATGTATCTTTTTCATTGTCTGTCTTGGCTAAGTAGCTTTTTTCCGCTACGAGTTGGTGACCGATGCCGTAAGCTTCCCTGGAGCCGGAAAAGGCAAAGATCGAAAGAAGCGTCAGGGATATGACAAGCAGTTTTCTCTTATCTCGTTTCACTTGATTTATTCTCCAGGGGGATACGGGGGGACGGATATTGGACCTTCAAAAAGATAGCAGCTATTTATTTTCCTATCTACGTTTGGAGGAATTTGACGAGGAATTTTGGCAGAAAACCTTGACAATGCCCGGTTCTATTGGTGTATCAATCCTGGCGAACTGCCTCTATCCACGTGATCAGGCTATCCTGAAACTCTTCCATGTCCTGAAATCTGAAAGCCGTATGGGTATTTAAAGCTTTGTAGAGCAGTCGGTCGAAAAGTTTCACAGCGCGCATTTCAGGATAAACTTCGGCGACCGGAATATGGGTGACATCGGGATCACAGTGGGCTGCCATGATGTCTGTAATTGTCTCTCCAATGAATGGCACAACCCCTGCAACCGTCTCATAAGTCATTACTCCAAGGGAGTAGATATCCGACTGCACGGTGGGCTCTTCTCCGCGGCACTGCTCCGGACTCATATAAAGTGGTGAACCGAGGGTGGTGCCATGCATTGTGATATTAGCTGCTTTGTGATGTTTGGCCAGCCCGAAATCAAGAACTTTGACCAATAACGGTTTGTCCACCTCTTTTGACATGACCACGTTTCCTGATTTCAAGTCTCGGTGGATGATTCCTTTGCCGTGGGCATTGAGGAGGGCGTCTGAAACTTGAAAAAGCAATGAAAAGATTGTCTCTTCATCGGTAATAGGACCATGTATTTTGAGAACTTCCTGGAGACTGATGCCCTTCACCAACTCCATTACAAGGAATATATTGCCTTTGTCCATCTTGATGCAGTCGATATACTGAACCAGGTTTCTATGGCTCAGTTTTTCCATCGCTTCAATTTCCAGATTGAAGCGCCAGACATCTTCGAAACCTTTGTTTCGAATAGTCTTAATGGCAACCACCGATTCATCGCTCAATCGGGTGGCTCGATAGACCGTGGCGTTGGCGCCCTTTCCGACGATACCGGTGATCTTATACTTGCCGTCTAAAATTACACCGACCAGAGGGTCTTGCTGGGCTTCCTGGCGTTTTATAGAAGAGAGTTTCTCGTAGCGATTGAGCATTTTGTCTTCTTGACCAATCGCAGACAGCTTTTTCATCTCCGCATGGGATTCTTTCACCTCTTTGAGGCGTCTACGTTTTCGCTCCTTCCTTTCGGTCTGGGTGATACCAGGTTCGTCTTCCCGGCGCAGAGTTTCAGGAAAGGTAAGGGTTTCAAATCTGTCCGAAGAGATTTCCAGATCCTCTCCGGGCAAGGTCAAGGACTGGGACTCAAATATGCTTACTTCCCCGCTGAACTCCGCCATCTTTTGCAAAGTGTTCTGGGGGCTAATTCTTCCATGGGTGGAGCGGCTACCGAGCTTAGGTCTGGAGATTCTCTGACTCTTTTTTGAGCCGGTGCGGGAACCGGGATTACCTGCTGGACCACCTGATTCCAGATCTTCCCCTGTTTGATCTCTAGGTTCGTTTTGCTGGTCCGACATATTTCTTTTGTTAGTAAGAGACTCCTAAATAGATTGTCTCATAGATTGGAAGTGGGGTCTGCGGCGTTTTTCTTAATTCTCTTTTCCATTAGTCTGTCCAGGATGTATTGCGATTGGAAGGAGCTTACGTCACCGACTCGACAGTTAATGGTGCATTGAACAAAGGGCCATCCGGAAGGGTCACCGGAGAAGTGCAGGGTCTTTCTGCTGAGCAGTTCGACCTCTATGGTTTTTCCCTGGGGAAAGTCTTCCCTGACTCTGGCCCTTGCCCGGGCTTTGGAACCGGTTTTTAGATTTTCAAAAACAGCTCTGAAATAGAGCGTCTTGCCGGACAAATCTATACCGCTTACATTTTTTAGTTGTATCTTTATCTGGGGCGCGTGGTTACCGTCGCCGGGTCTGTTTTGATCAGAGTCCACCCAATCAGTGCTGGAATCCATCACGACCACGCGGTGAATCGATTTGTCTTTGAGCATGCCGAGGGCGGTATAGGCCTCCTTGTTCCTGCGAGATAACTTTCTTGCTCTACTGTATGCTTCCAGCGCTTCTTTGTAATCCCCCGTGAGGGTGAAAACTCGACCAAGGGTAACCCAGGCTGGAACCATCTCAGGATCCAGCTCCAGAGCTTTCTTTAAATTCTCCCGAGCTTCATCCAGATGATTGATCAGGGAGTAGATTTCACCGAGATTACTATAATTGACCGCAGTCGGCTCAAGCTTTATCGCTAGTTTTGCCTCTTCCACAGCTTTATCGATGTCTCCGGTTCTTATAAAGACCGAGCTGAGCGCAAGATGTGGTGCTGAGCGATCCTTGATTAAATTTGCAGCTTTTTGATACCACTCTAGAGCTTCTTCTTTTCTTTTGAGTCGACTGCAAACAAGACCGAGTCTCATGTGTACTACAAAACTCTCGGGCTTGATCTTTAAAGCATCTTTGAACTCCTCATAAGCATCTAGATTCCTTTCTTTGTTGCAGTAGATCATGCCTTTGTAAATATGGGCAAGATGAAGTTTAGGATCCAGTTTGAGCGCTTCGTTCTCTGCTGAGATGGCATCACGGTAACGATTTAGTGACGCGAGAACCGCACCTTTTTCCTGGTGCGCGATGGCGTTGTCCGGGTGCTGGGACAGAATCGAATCGTAGACTCCGAGCGCTTCTTCGTACTTGTGCGCGACCCTGAAATTGCGGGCTTGTTCGAGCAATGTAGTCAGGCTCTGAGCATTGGACTCTGCGCAAACCGGTGTTATCGGCGCTATTGTTATATAGATTAGTGCAATAAATACTAAGAAAGAAACTGACCTTATATACGGTAGCAAAATGAACCTCTAAAATGCGGATGCCCTATCCCAAAATTCGGGACCGTCCCGACTGATTAGCTTCGGAGTTTAGTCGAGATTAGCTGTGGGGAATTCGGAACAAGGCCTACTCTAACATTCTGCGGGCGATCCTGTCCTTGCTCGATAGGACAACAGGTCTTGACAGCGGGTATGGGAGCGGATGGGGACTAGGATAAAATTTGCTAAGTCGATTGAATTGTTTCAGGTAGTCAAGGTAGAGGAAAAGGGGTCTTGCAATTTAAGTCTCAGCTCCAATTGATAGGTCTTATTTGCGGACCGGTTTTTGCAGCACTAACCTATTTTCTGTTGCCTGACTTTTACCTCGCCGCAGATGGCTCCACCGCCGTGTTTTCCAACGCCGGCAGAATTACACTCTCGATCATGGTCTGGATGGGAACCTGGTGGCTAACGGAAGCGATACATATATCCGCCACGGCCCTTTTGCCGGTGGTTCTATTTCCAATGTTGGGAGTCACCTCTATCTCGTCTGCCACGGCTCCCTATTCTCATCCGCTTGTGTTCCTTGTTTTGGGAGGGTTTCTAATTGCCATAGCCCTGGAGAAATGGGGGCTGGATAAACGCATCGCTTACAATACCATCAGAATAGTAGGTGCCACTCCCCTCAGCATAATAGCCGGTATTATGCTTGTCACCGCCTTTCTTTCCGCGTTTGTCTCCAACACTGCCACCACAGCGATGATGTTGCCGATCGCTCTCAGTGTGATCGAATTGGCCGAGCAGAGAGGAGAGGCAAGTGAACAGTCAGCACCTGATGCTGGAAATTTTAGCAGAGCACTTCTATT
>JAUIJG010000283.1 GCA_030431355.1 bacterium | reverse complement strand
GATAGCGTAGTAGAGATTATTGGCCAGGGCTTTTCTTAAAGTCGGAACTGAAATTCCTGTTCTCAAATCCTCTTTGGTGGCCGATTCTTTGACACTGCCTGCCATTATTGCTCCTCAATTGAGACTGTTTAAAGAAAAGAAGAATAGCGCATTTCAAGGCCGTTTGCCCCTTTCCATGGAGGAAGATTGCGTTAAGTGAATCGTCGGTCGGATCTTCTAACTATGTCTTTCTCTCAGCTTTTACCCGGCTTGTCATGGGGGTGGCTCGGGTACTGTCGTCATTGCATTGGCGGGCAAAAGTGCCATTTGATGAGCTCTTCAGAATGTAAAAGAAGGATAGAGTTTTATTCTTTATAAGGCCTACTTAGCTAGAATGACGTAAGCATCTTCCTGTGATGCCAAGATATATACTTTATTGGAGGTTATCGATGACCAGGTTTTTGAAGAACGAACCTAAAAAGAAGTCGAGAAAAGTGGCTGCCACATTATTAGCGGTTTCTATGGCGCTAAGCGTTAACGTGGCACCTGTTTCGGCTCAGTTCAACTGGGCTCAAGTTCCTGCCATGATTGATGTTCCAGGTAGAATCAGCGCCACCGAAGCACAGATTTTAGAAGAGCTTGCCAGTGGACGTCTGACCACTGCTAAAGCTGACGAACTCAAGAAAACACTGGAAAGTATTAAGGCTCTGGACACCCAGTATCGGGCGGACGGTAAGCTCAGCATCTTCGAGAGAATGAAGCTTATGCTTGAACTGGATAACCTGAGTAAGACTCTGCAGGCCAGCCTGGGAGAGAGGAAAGCGGCCATCACCGATGTTGCAGGAAGAGAAGCCGAAGTGGCCAAGAAAATCTCTGATGCTCTTGTCTCCGGCCGTCTGACCAGCGCTGAAGCTGCTGACTTCAATACCAAATTGCAGTCTATAAAAGACCAGGAAAAGTCTTTCCGCGCCGACGGCTCCCTGGCAAGCTCCGAGACATTACAACTCTCCCTGGCTCTGGACCAACTGAACTCCTCCATTGAGACATCTTTGAGAACAAGAGTTATTGCCGATCCGGGTGTGGAAAGTAAGAAGGATGAGATTGCCAAAAAGATACAGTCATTGCTGACCGAAGGCAAAATTACCTCTACCCAGGCCGAGCCTTTGAAGCAGGAGCTTTCCAGAATCTCCGCCCGGGAGCAAGCTTTTAAAACATCCGGAGGAGAGCTTACCTCTGAAGAAGTGTTGACCCTTGCCCTGGAACTTGAGCGCCTCAACGCCCAGGTTGACAGACTGGCTCCTACCGAGGTGACAGCTGAAGTCAAAGGAATAGACTCTAAACAGGAAGAGATTAAGAAAGCAATTTCTGATGCCCAGGCTGCCGGCAAGTTAACTATTGCCCAGGCCGGTGATCTTGCCCATGAATTTGATCGGATAGAAGCACTTGAAGCAATGTATCGCATCGATGGAAAACTCTCCGATAGCGAAATTTTGACCCTGGCAAGGGATCTGGACAATCTCAAGAAGAATGTGGATGACCAGATTGCTAAAGCTGCACCTTCCGCGCTCAGCCTTCAAGATAGAAAAGATCAACTCAAGAAGAAGATTTCCGATGCCAAAACTGCCGGTCGAATCAGTCCTGCTACCCTGGCCGACGAGATGTTGCTTGAGTTAAGCCGTATCGATTCTAAAGAGACCTTCTACCGTCTGGACGGCACTCTAAATGATACGGAAACCCTTATCATCGCCGGCGATCTGGAGAAGCTCAACAATAAATTCGAAGGTTCTCTGGCCAAGCTCCCCAGCGTATCCGACAGAAAGAACGCTCTGGAAATGAAGATGAACGGAGCCCTGGCTTCCGGTCGGCTTGATACCAAAAATGCCGATGACATTCGCAAAGAGATTTCCAGAATCGGATTTCTGGAGAGTACTTTCAAAGGGAACGATGGCGTTCTTGACGACAACGAGACCGTCGCTCTCAATAGAGAGTACGATACCGTAGAAAAGAAACTGACCGCTATACTTCCGGCTCTTCCCGACATCGATAAGATCCAGGCTGAACTCAATAAGAAGATAGAAGAAGGCGCTGCCAAAGGTACGATCTCCACAGCGAAGGTTGTTGAGTTGAAAGGCGAATTCGATCGGATAGCCAAAGTTGAAGCTGCCTTCAGAAGCACCGAAAACAATCTTGCCGAATGGGAGCTGCTGGCCGTTAATCGTGATCTGGAAAAGCTCAGCAATCAGATTGAGAGCCTTACAGAAAAGCCGAGCCACGCGACCGAGGTAAGTATCGATACGTCCAAAGTTGCGCCGGACACCCGGGGCCACTGGGCAGAGAAGTACATAGCTGTCTTACAGCAGAACGGTACTATCGGTGGTTTCCCCGATGGAAGCTTCAAGCCTAACAATGGTATAACCAGGGCCCAGTTTGCCGCCATCGCCATGAAAGCGCTGAATCTGCCGGAAGCTGGTAGACCCGCTAAATTTAGAGACCTATCCCAGAAACATTGGGCTTACAAAGCGGTGAGCGCGGTTAGTGATGCCGGTCTTGTCGGTGGCTATCCTGATGGTAGTTTCCGTCCGGAAGATAGAATCACCCGCACCCAGGCGTTCGTTATCCTCTCCAAAGCTTTGAAGAAAGCCGATGATGACGCCAAAGTTCTCTCTCGTTACAAAGATGGTGAGAAAGTTCCAGCCTGGGCTATTCCGAGTGTGGCTAAAGCCGCCAATGCCGGAATCGTGGTCAACTACCCCGACGCTTACAAGATTCGTCCCGGAGACGAAGCCACCCGAGCTGAGGTAGCGGCCCTGACCTATCAGACCATGTCTAATCTAGGAAAAGACCTTCCGAAGATAACCATCGGTCTTGAAGCAACCACTGGGGCAACAAATTAGAATCAGAATCAAGATTCTATTTTAAAAAAAGTCGGAGAGCAGGAGCGACAAAGCTCCTGCTTTTCTTTTAGCTCGAAGTTTCTTTTGACTCTCTGCAGGCTAATACCACTGCTGCTTTTCCCCGGGAGATCATTTTTTTGAATGAGCGATGGTGCATAGACTTGACCAGGCTTTTTCTGGACATTCCGATTACCACGACATCGCACTCTATGGTGTTACTTATCTCCGTCAAAAGGCGAGTGTTTGAGTTGGCGCGCATGGTCGACTTTTCCACATCCAGGTTGTATTCAACAATCACTTTCTGGGAGAGTAGTTCTATCTGGTTGGCTGTGTCCTCGTCCACTCCATCCTTGGATACGTTGCAGAGATTAATGGTCTCCCTTATCTCTTCTTTGGTGACCACCGGCAATATATCCACAGCCAGCTTCGCGTCAAGAAAACGAGCAGCCGGCACCAGATACTTCTCTTTACGATTCGGATCCGTCAACCGGCTTGCCAGAACCACTCCGCAGCGGGTATTTGTCAGCACCGAATTTAGAAGCGCGTCTCCGCTCTGGTTCCGCTTGCTACCGGTCCAGCGCATCAGAAAGAGATTTACTTTTCTCTCTCTGATGGTGTCGGATACGGCATCGCCGATATCATGGGAAACCCTTATATCAGTATGGACTGGAATCTTATATTCGTGCCCGATCTTCTCCGCCAGGGCAGCAATCTCTCTACCGGAATGGTCAGAGAATGTGGCTTCGGCCGGGTCCATCTCGGGAGGAATTTGAATTACGTTCAGACATTCAAGCTCATACTGCCTGTGTTTTGCCAGGCGCGCCGCCAGGTGTAAAAGGCTCTCGGCTGCTTTGGGATCTGCCACTGCCACCAGTAACCGTCCTACTCCGGCCTCCGGTGAGCGAGTCTGGTAGACACTGTAGCTGCTGGAATCGGCCTGGCGTTTCATACTCACGGCCTTGGACTCGGCCCTGATTATATCTTTTTCGGTGATAACTCCCACCAGCTTAGACCTTTCCACAACCGGCAAGACTCTGATTTTATCTCCTTCTAGAATCATGAGAACATGGGCCAGGGAAAGGTCTGGTCTGACCGTAACCGGCTTTGGTGTCATGATCCGTTTTATGGAGGCGTCCGGGGAGAGGCGTTTTGCCTTTGCTTTGTTGAGATCGGTGCGGGAGACCATTCCAAGCACTTTGCCGTCATCGTCCACCACAGGAAATCCCCAGTTCGGCAGTTCACTCAAGGCTTTTTCCAATTCAGAAAACTTGGTGTTTACCGAAAACGTTCGGGGTGAAGTTGTCATAACGTCATCGGCTTTCAGTCTGTACAAAATACCCTGGGACGGCTCTTCATCTTTGAGAATAATGCCTTGCAGTCTCAGTATATGGTCGTACATGGAGCCGGGATCTAGTTGTTCTGCCACAAGATATGCGATCACGCAACTTATCATTAGAGGTAGGACTACGTTGAAGTCGGTGGTCATTTCAAAAATGATGACCACCGCGGTCATGGGGCTCCTGGCTATGGCACAAAACGCAGCGCCCATGCCGACAATGGAGAAGGACGCTATATTTGCGTGTCCTGAGAGATAGTGCTGGGCTGCGGCAACCAGGTGACCTAAACATGCTCCCATGGTCAGACTTGGAGCGAAAATACCGCCGGGGGTGCCTGCTCCGAACGCCAGGGTGGTTAAACCGAACTGGGTGAGAAAGGAGATGATTGTTATATGCAGGTCGGCAGAGCCTCTTACTAAAAGCTCCCTTACACCGGCAGAGTTGGCGAAGAATGGTGGCAGTTGCATGAGAACCAGACCGGTGAGCAGACCGGCTAATGTGCAGGCGATTGGGATAGGGATTCTTGCCAGGTCTTTTCTAAATTTGAGAGCATAGACCTGGGTTTTGTTGAAGAGCGCTCCGAAGGCACCGGCAATGATTCCCAGCAATATATAAAAAGGAATATCGTAGTAAGCGAATGTGGCCCGTGGCGCCAGATCATTGAAATCTATATCCAAACTCTGCACACCCACCAGCCGCGATACCACCGCTGCAACAAAGCAAGCCACAACTGTAGTGCCCACCGCCAATCCGGACATTCTGTTGAGGAGGACTTCCAGGACAAAGAGAGCGCCTGCCAGCGGTGCGTTAAAAGCGGCAGCGAGACCTGCTCCTGCTCCTGCTGCTATGAGTTGGGTTCTGTTTGCCGGAGTGGTTCTAATCCAGGTGCTGAATCTTGAAGAGATACCGGCCGCCACCTGCACTGTGGGACCCTCTCTTCCCAGGGCCAGTCCAGAGCCCAGAGAGATGACACAGGCCAAGAGTTTATAGATGGCGGTTCTCAGACCCAGAGGTATTTCTGCGCCTGATAGATTGCCTTTTGTCTGGGCGATGCCGGAGCCACGTATCTCAGGAGCCACATAGTGGACGATTAGGCCGGATATGAGACCGCCGGCCATGCCGATGAGGGGAAGCACGTAAGGTCCGAACTCCGCCACCTTTTGTACTCTCCAGGTGCCTACATAGCCCACTCCTTCTTTGAGGAGCACTGCTCCTAAAGCGGCAACAAGACCTATAATGCAGGCTTCGAAGACACCGATGTTTACCGGGGAGATACTAGGACTTTTGGGGCTCAAATCTTTTTTCTTCAGCATCCCTCACCCCGATGGTACAGAGCCCATTATACAAGTTTCTTGTACACTCTTTCGTAGGCTGAGGCGGCTATGATAACCGTGCTTCCGTCAACCTTATCCAAAGTGCGTTTAAAAGATCCTTTGTACATCGCCTTCAAAAACGACTTGCGGGGCATTCCCATGATCATAAGATCGCAGTCCTGAATGTCTTTCATGGCGCTCAGTAATCGTGTGGGGGACGGAGCGTCAATGGTCGTTTCCCGGGCGGATACTTTTAGCTTGTTTTCGATCTTTTTGAAAATGGTATTGAAAGCAGTATCAATGCCCTTCTCTTTCATCCTTTGATGAACGTTGACAACGTTTATCTTCGCTTCTTTTTCGCAGAATAGTTCGGCCAACTCCAATGGAATTTTATGTTCTAAATAATTACCCACAGGAATCACCACCTGTGGAGACTCTATTAAGTCGCTGGCTCGGTTTACCATCAACACGGGGCAGTTGGTGTTTTTCAGCACTGTCTGAACAATCGTCTCGGAGTTCTGGGATTTCTTGCTTCTTGAGATGTAGCGCATCAAGAAGATATCCGCGTTCCGGTCTTCTATGGTCTCCGCCATGGCCTGACCGATATCGTGGGCCAGGCGAACATTGGTATGAACAGGAATCTTAAACTGATCACCTAACTTTTCAGCTTTGTCGGCTATTCTTCTGCCGATGTTGTCAGAGACCCTGGTCTCAGAGGGATCTTTGTCCCTGGGAACCGGGATGATGTGAACACATTCGAGTTCGTATTGTTTATTTTTGGCGATACGAGCCGCCAGGGTGAGAAGACCTTCGGCTGTTGCCGGGTCCCCGACCGCGACAATCATGCGACCTTTCCCTTCTTCCGGCGCCCTGGTCTGGTAGACAACGTAGGAGGCGCTGGAAGAGGTTGTCCTCATGCCGAGTATTTTAGATTCTGCGTTTACTACGTCCGTTCTGGTTATGATCCCGATTAACTTGCCTCGTTCGACCACCGGTATTCTGCTTACTCCGAATTTTTCAATCAGGTGCAAAACACCCGAGAGAACTTCATCGGGTCTCACGGTAATCGGCTTGGGAGTCATTACTTTCTCCACCGGAGTATCGTCGGAAAGTTTCTTTTTATTGGCGTCAAGCAGATCCGGTTTGGTGATCATTCCCACCGGTCTTTTATCTGGGTCAACCACGGGAAAACCTTGATGTCTTGAAGTCTCAAAGAGAATTCTCACTTCACCGAGAGTGGCAGTCTCTTTGATGGACTCCACCGACTTTTGCATGAACTTGCGGGCTGGAAGTCTGGTCATCAGCCCTTCTTCGCTATCATGCTCTTTCAAATCTATACCGCTCCAGGCGAGCAATTGATCGTAGAGTGATCCAGGATCTAGCTTCTCAGCTACTAGATAAGCGATGATGCAGCTGATCATTAGGGGAAGCACCACGTTGAAGTCCTGGGTCATCTCAAAGATGATTACCACCGCAGTTATGGGCACCCTGGCCACCGCGCAGAAAACCGCGCCCATTCCGACCACGGCGAAAGTGCCCGCGT
>JAUIJG010000282.1 GCA_030431355.1 bacterium | reverse complement strand
GGGATCCCAGAGAAGCAAGCTACACGGTTCTGACCAGGGCCGATGACACGGAGATCGTCTGCGTAACGGTGAAAGGCATGTCCGGCGCCCAGTTCAAGAAAAAGGGCGGGCTGCGCTCGAAACTGCAGAAGATCGTCGGCATCAAGTGGCAGCATCCCAAGAACGACGCCGAAGAGAAGACCATCACCATGACCGGCGCAATCACGTCCTCCAACAGGGGCGCAGTGCTGGGCGCGGTGGAGGCGCTGGCCGCTCCCCGAGAGCTGGTCGAATCTTACGAACGAATGACCGCCGATGGTCGCGCTTACGTCGTCAAAGACTGACCCAATCTCCACTCTCCAACAGGAAAAGGGAAACACAGACATGAGTCCCATCATCATCTACATCGCCACGGCGCTCATCGCCGGTGGCAGCGGTTTCTACATCTCCTACTGCTTCAACCAGTCCGACTATGCCGCCACCAATCGCAGTGGCGACTTCGGCTCTCCCCGGGGCGGCATCTTTGCCACCATGAGCGGCATGCTGATCGGCATGATCGTCGTGAACTTCGCCAGTCGTCTCGCCTTCTTCCCGGCGGAAGCGGCTGGCATTGCTTTCATGATCGCTCTGTTCGTCGGCATGGTCAGCGGCCTGACCGGCATGTTCCTCGGTCTGAAGAAGCGGGGACAGCGCCAGGACAAAGATACCGAGGAGAAGTAATTCCTCAGAAAGGAATCACATGCAAGAAGAGAACGGAAAGGAACTTCCGCTTTTCGTTAAGGTCCTTCTCCTCCTGGCAATGGCGATTTACGACCTGATAGGCTTCCTGGTGATGCTCGCTGCCATGGGCGCAATCTTTGCCCTCAGCCTCATCTACCTCGGTCCCTCCTTCGGAATCGAAACCATGAATGACATAGGGTTTTCCTTCATTGGTCTGACCCTGGTCGGCATGCTGATCGGAGCCTTTATCGCAGATACCGTCTACCGGTGGCTTTGCGCCGGGTTGTTCGTCATCCTCGCGGTGCTTGCAACTCTCGTCTACGAAAGACTGAAACCCGGGGCGAAAAAATCAGATAGCTGAGATTATGGCAGAGAGCAGGGCGCCTGCTCTCTCCTTTTTACAGCGCTTTTATTACCTGATATAGTATATGACTATGGAGGCTTACTGTGATAATCTTCTATCTGTTTCCTCTAACAGACCCTTTCAGGTGAGGTGCCCGATGGCTCTAAAGCTAGACAGTACAAAGCTGGACTCTTACATTTCCGATAACAGATCAGACTATGAGAAGAATTTGAAAAGATTGGTCGATATCCCCAGTGTGAGCATGGATCCAGCCCACAAAAAGGATATAGAAAGGCTGGCGGCAGAAGCATCAAAAGTACTGGAAGAGATGGGAGGCCGGGCGGAAGTTTTCCAAACAGAAGGCAACCCTGTTATCGTGGGTACTTTTCAAGCCAAGCCGGAAGATCCTACAGTCCTCATCTACAATCACATGGATGTTCAACCGGCAGACCCTGCCCACTGGGATTCTGCCCCCTTTGAGATGACCATAACCGGGGACAAATATCTGGGACGCGGCACCACCGACGACAAAGGACCGGCACTCACCGCTCTCTATGCAGCCAGATTTGCCCGTCAAAACAACATTCCCCTTAATATAAAAATTGTCTGGGAGCTGGAAGAAGAGATCGGTAGCGGCAACTTCTTCCAGTTCTTAAGGGATCAAAGAAGCGCCGTTGAAAGCAACTCCATAGTGGTATCGGACACGGTCTGGATTTCGCGAGAGAAACCGGCTATTCCCTGCGGCTTCAGAGGGCTTCTATGCGCTCTTATAAAGTTAGAGACTGGAACCAGTGAAACCCATTCCGGACTCACCGGCGGCGGTGCCCGCAACCCCTACACGGAGATGGTAGAGCTTCTTAGCCTCTGTGTGGACGCGAAGACCGGCGCGGTTAAAATCCCCGGATTTTATCAAGGTGTGGAAGAGCCGACTGAAGCCGAACTTGATGGATTTATAGAGGCAGGCTTCACCTCGGAAAACTTTATGAAAGCGCAAAAACTCAAGTCCCTCCGTTTTGACGACGCCAGAGAAGTAGCAAAACATATCTGGACCAAACCCACCTTTGAAGTACATGGAATCACCGGAGGCTATGAGGGTCCCGGAGTCAAAACGATCATTCCTCCCTCGGCCGAGGCGAAAGTGAGCATGAGGCTTGTACCAGGTCAGAACCCGGAACATGTGTTCAAATGCCTCGAAGCCTTCGTCAAAGAGAATTGCCCTGAGGCGGTTGTTAAAAGCACAGGACAGCTAGGAGCCTATGCCGGGATCAAAGACGGTAAGTATATCGACGCAGCAAAGGAAGCAATTAGGGAAGGCTTCGGCAGTGAACCTGCCCTGGTCAGAGAAGGCGGAAGTATTGGAGCAGTGGTAGCCCTGGGAGAGATCCTTGCCGTTCCCATAGTCTTCTTGGGACTGTCACTTCCTGAACACGGCTATCATTCGGTCAACGAGAATTTTGACTGGGGCCAGGCCAGCGGTGGAATGAAGGCTTTCGTCAAATACTTCGAAATACTTTCCACATTGAAAGATTGAGCTTAGAATCCGCCACTTACTTAAGATAGGCGAATCTGCTCAAATGCACCCGATGCAACTGAGCATTGATAACGACATTATATAGTATATTATCCAAAAGGTAGAAGACAGGAAAGATCCAATCTTCTATAAACTATTTAGAGCTGCTTGTTCTAGGTAGTCTCGTCCTCTTCAGGGCGCTTGAAGTAGCGAAACTTCTTCAAAACCACCTCCAACACGGGAAGCACCAGGGTGGTAATAATCAGGAGCAAAGAGCCGTAGAGGGGCTGGTAAAACTCCGGGAAAGAGATGGCAAAAGGCCCGCCATCGATGGCATAAACCCAGACAAGAAAACTGATAGTGCTGGCAAGCACACAGTAGCGCTTGCTCACGCTCTTGTCGGGAATCTGCCCCGGAATATAGAGCACATAAAACGGCACCAGCGCCCAGAGCACCAGGAACACAGTCCAGTGCAACCAGGCGGGGCTTGATGCGGCTTCGGCCAGCAAACCCAACGATGCCACATAAGCGGCATTGATGGTGGCTGGTATATGCCGCACAATCTTTTCAAAATAAGAAACAGTAGAAGGAGGAGGCTCCGGAATAATCGGCCGGACTTCTCCACCCCTATCTCTTTGATCTGTCATAGCGGTGTCCCTGGTTTAGACGGTGATCTCCTTGAGGTCTTCAAGGCTTCCCTGGAAACGGTTAAGATCGACGGTATTGGCAGTGATACCATCCACTCGACCGGTCTCGGAATACTGCCAGAAGGTCCAGCCATCCGACGACCAGGGCCGGGGCACTCGGGGATTCGAATTCCTCGTATAGTGCGCCAGCCAGAGCATGTACTTTTCCACCTCCGCGGCGTTCTGCATGATATCGTCGGCGAAAGAGGGGCTGAGGTAGAGAATCGGCTGAACACCGAGACCATCCTCCACTCCCTTCATCCAATCCTCAACCATGGCGATCCGCTTCTTCAGGGAGAACCGCCGCCAGCTCTGGGGCACTTCGGCGTCCAGAACCGGAGGCAGATCGCCCTTTTCAAGCTTACCGACCGAGGAGACAAGATTGTCGACCTGCCGTGAAATCGGAGCGTTGGGGCGGAAGAAGTGATAAGCACCACGAATGATACCGTGGTCCTGACACTCACCCCAGTTAAAATCAAAGCGGTTGTCTTTCCAGGAAGAGCCTTCGGTGGCTTTGATGAAACAGTAGTTCACCCCGGCGGCTTTCACGCGAGCCCAGTCAATGGAGCCCTGGTGGCGGGAAACATCGATCCCGAAAAGCCTTTCGGAGGAAGCATTTACATTGCTTTTCTCTGTCATTATTCAACCTTTTCTGTAAGGTTTGTTTAGTGGAGGCCAGGGCAAATTCTCACCCTGACTCCAAAATCTTCTCACTTGCAGATAAGCTTCCTGGCTTTCTCGCTCAGGGGCTTGACCAGCCAGAGATAACGATAATCCGGGGCCACAGGTTGATGGGGCCACTCAATTCCAAAGAATCGTTTGCGGAAATCCGCGAGAAGATCCCCGGGCTCCAGGCACTGCATATAGCAGAGCCAGGCCTGCTGAGACGCGGTCAGGGCATCCCCTCCCTCATCCAGCTTCGCCAGAGCCTCTTCGATCTTACGATAAGTCGCTTCCTGGCTTTCATAAGCAAAACTGTAGCCGTCCTTCAGGTTCCAACGAACCACATGGAGATGGCTTGGACAGGTCTCCACCATGTCATAGCCGGCCAGGCGGGCAACATCGTCAAAGCTCTTATGACCGAGTTTGCCCACATCAGGAAAGGTAGCCCCCACTTGTCCGGGAAAACGACCGGTCTTCCAGACACGCCGGAAATGCTCCATGAATTTCTCTGGACGGTCGACAAATTTCAACGGCTTGCCGACAAACTCTTCCAGCTCAAACTCTCCCAGCGAAGGACCGAGGCGGGTGCCGGGGAAGAAGCTGTAGAGACTTGTCTCAACAGAAGTGAGAGAAGTCGGCTCACCATCAATCTCAAAAACCCGGTGATGGACAGGGTGATCATAAGGGAACGCCAACAGAGCCGAATCGTTTGCTCGCGGAGTACCGTCGAATCGACGATCTCGCAAACCGAATCGGTAAATGAGTTCAAGACGGCCCTTGTCGGCGTTGCCGAACCAACCGCTTGCCTCCAGCTTGACCCCGTCCCGCTTGATAATAAACAAACCATACTCGGTTCTGTACCTGGCGTAGATGTAGGGGAAACGAACTCGTCCCGCACCTCCGGCGAACAGCCTGTGGTCGTTCAAATTAGAAACTTCGTCTCCGGGGAAGTCACCTTCCACGGTATCACGAATCGAAACAACTCCATCTTCAATCTCACCGAGAGTGGCTTTCACCATCGGACTGACTGCCAGCCTCCAGACGTCTTTGTCGCCCACGGTGGAGATCGGAGTAAAACCGAGTAGATCGGCTATTTGCTGGGGATAGTCACCCAACATAATTACCTCCTATATTTCAAAAATAAAAGGCTGCCCCGGAGTAGAAGGGGTCTGTAATCAATCGAGGAAAGTCTCCTGGGTGACAAGCACGTCGGCGTCCTGACCCCAGAGATACTGGTGAATGGTCGCCAGACAATGCATATGCAATGCATGGCGACCGAAAGAGAAGTCTTCCACCACCACCTTGATGTCGAATCGAGAGATTTCAACAGAGGCGATATGGGCGTTGGCGAGCAGATGCTCTACCATCGCACGGGTGCCGGGCTCCGCGGCAGAGAGATCTTCACCCCGACGGAAAGTCACGGGCTGCAACTCCACCCCGGGACGGTCCTGGATGAGACGCTGGGAGACCCGGTAGGTGCGACGATTTCTGAGATTCTCGCTCCAGCGGATGCGATTCATCGGCTTCATTTTTTGTCCAATCTTTTGTTCACTACAACAGCATGCACTCCCCGACCGGCATCAGACGTTCGTCTACCGGAGCGAGAGCTTAGCTATTGAGTTACTGGCAATTAAATCTGAAAGAAATAAGTTCCGAAAAAAGATTTGGAAACAAGACTCTTACTAAGATACATATTTAATCCCGCATATTTAAGCTTATAAACAGACGGTAAACCTCTATTTAGGTCTCTTGTCTTCCAGGCAAAGCATAATCCCTTTCAAAAGCCGAAAGTTGTCATCAGGACATGGATACAGCTATGTATCCGATGTTACGTCCTCAAAAATTCCACCATGAACAATAGCCCAGTTAACGCAACTATCTCAAATAGCAGGTTTCAAAGAATTCCCTGGGGTCTGTAGTCCTGGAGAATCTTTTCGCTTTTTCTTCTTGCCTCTTCGGCCTCTTTCTTCCGGTCTTGCTTTTCAAGACAGTTAGCATAGACCGAAAGAGAGCTGGCAAGAGCCGGAGGAAAACCGGAATTAGATCGGATTTTCACAGCCAGAGCAAGAAACTCCTCCGCCTCTTTGAACTTTCTCAAGTCGGTCAAAAGGGCTCCAAGGGAGTGAGAGCTTAGCGCCACATCCAGATGACTATCTCCGCAAACTTGACGACGAATTTCCAGGGCTTTCCTGTATAAAACCTCTGCCTCCACCGGCATCTGCTGGGCTTTGTACAGGTCTCCCAGGAGCTGCACATTTTCTGCCACCAGAGGATGTCCGGGCCAGATCTGCTCTGCCTCGGCGAGCAACGAGTAACGAAACAAAGTTTCAGCCTCTTCCAGTTGATCCTGACCGAACTTCTGTTTGGATAGATTGAGCAAACTGTCGGAAAGGTCCTCGAAATCAGCAACTATTGCACCTTGCTTCACCGGCGAAATCAGACTGTTTGCTTTTCGATAATAGTCTTTGGCGTCATCCACCTTGCCCGACCTGGCCATGATGATTCCAAGAGCCATCATGGTAACGCCAACCACTTTATGGTCCTCACCCAGGTGCTTCCTGTAGATTTTAAGAGATGAATGCACCAGCTCCTCGGCATCGCCAAACTTACCTGAGGCGTAGAACAAGCCCGCCAGATAGTTCTTGCGAGTGGCGGTCTCCACATGCTTGTCTCCGTGCATTTCTTCGGTCAATGCGAGCGCTTTTTTATAGTAGAACTCCGACTCATCGTACTTGTTTTGAATGCGAAGCAGCATTCCCAGAGAATGATAGACAAAGAGGAGACCATCCTCATCCTCTTCAAGGAATTCTTCCCTGAGAGAGAGTGACCGTCGATAATTCTTCTCCGCCTCTTCATACAAACCGGAAGAATGATTGGCATAGGCCAGGCGCTCCAGTATCGGAACCAGGTCCCGGTGACCGGCACCGGAGCGCTTCTCAAGCTTCTTCAATTCAGATAAAAGGGCTTCTCTGTCCTTTTCCATGGATGACAATCTTGTACAAAAGTGCTTACAGTACGTACGCAAGTAGAGAATATTATAGGCTAAGCCAGCCGAACTTCTCAATCATCCAGAGAATCCACATTATCCACAACAGCCGAGACCAGGTCCGCCAGCGAGGCAAGATTTGAAGCATGCACCACCGAGGCGGGGATCACATCTCCATCACCTCCGGAACCGGGAAG
>JAUIJG010000281.1 GCA_030431355.1 bacterium | reverse complement strand
TGATTCCTCCTTTCAAAGTTGAGACCGTGGCCGGAGTAGGAGCTGGTGACGCATACATGGCTGGTTTTCTTCACTATCTAAAAGAGACCCAGAGGAAAGATGTCGGTCTCAATGAACATTTAAGAACAATGTCGAAAGAAGAACTAAGGACAACAGGAATCTTTGCCTCAGCAGTTGGCGCCCTCACCACTCGCAGTATCAGTGCCCATGAATCGCTTCCCACCAGGGATGAGGTCGAGACTCTCGTTAAAAGCGCTCCGCATCAGTAGTTCTTGCGAGTCCGGTCTCTGGGTCTAAGCTCTTTCTAGCTATTCCCTTTTGAATGCTCAGAGAAGAATTTCCAGATGATCTCATTGGCATTGATATCAGAAGCTGTCTTTCCAATAAGCCACTCAGGCAAATACTTCCAGCCTCGCGGCCAGGTATGCCCGCCGCCTGTTATCTCATAAACAAGCACATCCCTTTTTTTGTCACCACTTCGATAATCCTTAATAAGTATGGAGATTCCATCACTGTTGTCCGTGTCCAGGCTCTCTTGCCTGGGTCGCACGTCACCGATACCATTATTCGTCAACCAGTAGTCGACTGCACCTCCGGCGGAGAGGACTCGCCCTCTCTTCTTTCTCAATACTTTGCCGCCGACCTCACCGCCATTGTAGGGCACCAGGGGATCATCCGTGCCCAGGATATAGAGCACCGGCATCGGCTCGGTGGATTCAAATTTTGTGTAGAGTTCAGGAAGGGTTGCAGCAACAGAAGCCACGGCGGCTATTTTATGTGGGATTTTTTTTGCCAAATATAGTGAAAAGAATCCACCATTAGAAATTCCGGTGGAGTAAACTCTAGCCGGATCAACTATCCCTTCTGAAACAAGTTCGTCTATCATCGAGGAGATAAATTCGACATCGCTGGTCTCAGTCAAATTAACGGTTCTTCCGTCTTTCCAGTGTTTATCCAGGCCCTCTGGATAGACAATAATGAATTTCTCTCGGTCCGCTACCTTGCTTATTCCGCCGGTAAGTTTATCCATTCGCCGGGCGCTGCCGCCCCCGCCATGGCAGGCGATAACAAGCGGTGATGAAGGTTTGGAACCATGGGGAGTGTATAGAAGATATGTTCTATCCTTGCCACCACATTTGATAGTTCTCCACTGGGTAAGGCCTGAACCTTCAGTCCAACGATTCGGATCCGAAAGACTCTGCAACCACCCCTGACCGGAGCCCTGCCTCGATCTATGGCTATTCAATCTCTTTTGGTCTTTTGCCGATGCCTCAAAGCACCAGAGGGCTAAAAGCAAGAAAAGACCGGACAGAAGAATGCCCGTGTATCTAATCGAGTTCATGGTTTGATTTCCCCCGGCAGAAAAGCTGTCATCGAAAAAGCGCAAAATAAAGCTTTGCAGTGTAATACGGTGTCAGAGATAAAAAAGTTGCGCTGAAATTCAAAATTCCTTGTTCAGAAATTTCCCTGAGCGAGATCAATTACAAAAACTCAGGCACATAGTCGGCTTCTTCCAGTCGACGAAAAGATGAGGCATTCTCCAGTATGCGAGTCTTAACTCTGCCGGACCTTATATCAGCGCCCTCGAAAACCGCCCCTTGCTTGACAACCACCTCTTTTCATTTGCATCTCTTCATATTTCTGTTAAGATAAAGTGGTCCTTTTCAGGTGGCACACATGCATATATTAGCCGACATCGTGAATATGGTGCACGAGGCAACCATGGCTATCATAGTGACAATCGTAATCATGACTATGATCATGTCCATGTTTTTGTATAAAGTCCTCAACCAGGACGGTTTTTTCAGCAACTACAATCGAAATCTCTAGTCCCACTGCCAATCAGTCATCCACTGCCTGAACGACTGGACAACTCCGGACTGTAACCGATCAAACTTGATGAACCCGCAACAGTAGTACCTGTTACGGGTTTATTACTTTGTCGGCGGTCATCATATACTCACAGATGGAGAACATGTTGGTCACTTGCTCGGTGGGCACATCCTCTTTCAGTCCGTAGAACTCCACACATAGTCCGCAAGCAAGAACATCACAACCGGCGTCCCGGAACTGATCAAGGACCGGTCTTACACCAGAATCCCGACCCATAAGCTTGACCCCGCTATTGGCCATCAAAACGGCCCGGGGTCTATGACCAGATTCAAACATGGTCTGTAAGAAGACATTGACCAAACTGAGGCTGAAGTCCCTGTCACCTTCGCCAAAAGCATCCTTACCAAGAAATACAACCGTACCTACAGACTCTGATTCGGAAGATGATTTCTTTGCTACAGCGCTTCCGACAGTTTTGGCGCCTGCCCCGGCTCCGGATTCTGGCAAGGATTTTGACGAAGATTCTGGTCCCTGGCTCAAAGATATCCGAAAATGTCCGCTTTCATCGGTACTTGTGAAAGCTACTTTTTTGGAATGGGCTAATCGCTCCAGATTTTTGACATTCACTTCCGTATCGACCAGAACCTCAAGGGAAGAGAAATCCGGGTTATCAATCAGTTTCTTTGTCCTCAAAACCGGTTCAGGACAGACCAGACCTCGCAGGTCAACGGCATTTTCAGAATCTTTCAAAAGAGATCACTCCAGAACTAAACCACATAAACTTGCCCCCTGGGCTTATCTTCTCCGGGTTTACCGAAACATCCGATATCTTGAGCGCTAATACCCCGAGAATGGAGTTGCGAAGCAAGTCTCTCTACGTGCTCTTCGCCGATGGCGATCAACAAACCGCCGGAGGTCTGAGGATCATACAAGAGATCTTGAAGGGCAAGATCCACATCCTTTATATAGGTAACAAAATCGGAAAATGACTGACGGTTGCCATAGGCTCCTGCCGGCACAAAGCCCTGACCGGCAAGGTCGACAGCCTGGCTGAAAGTTGGAACCTTATCAACTTGCAACTCGGCGTAGAGATTGCTGGCCATCGCCATCTCTCTCAAATGGCCAACTAAGCCGAATCCGGTAATGTCGGTCATAGAACTGACCGGAAAGCCGAGAGCTACCTCGCAGGCTTTGTCGTTTAAACCGGTCAAACTGCTGTAAAGCTCCTTTTCGGAAGACTCGCTAAGTTCGCCTCCTTTCAATCCAAGAAGAGAGATGCCGCTTCCTATCGGTTTGGTTAGCAACAATCTGTCACCGGGCCGGGCACCGCCATTGGTGAGTACCGATTGAGGAGAAACCAGACCGGTAACCGAGAGCCCGTAGACCGGTTCGGTGGTCTGAATGGAATGCCCTCCGGCAAGGCTAGCTCCTGATTCCTTAACCTTTTCAGCCCCTCCAAGAAGAATCTCCTCAAGCACTTCCATGGGAAAGTCGCAAGTAGGAAAACAGAGAACATTCAAAGCGATTATCGGCTTGGCTCCCATCGCGTATATGTCTGAAAGAGCGTTGGCCGCTGCAATTTGTCCGAAGATATATGGATCGTCCACAAGAGGAGGGAAGAAATCTATGGTCTCCACAATTGCAAGATCATCTGAAATTTTGTAAACAGCAGCATCTTCGAAGCCGGAAATTCCCGCGATGATTTGCGGGGATTGAATCACCGGAACTTTACTCAGGATCTTCTGCAACTCTGCCGATCCAAGCTTTGCCGCACAACCACCGGCTTTCACCCGGGCAGTCAATTTATGCTCACTTGTTTTGAAACTTTCATTCATACTTTTACTACTCTTTATATACAAAGAAGACTCGCATAATCACATGTTTTCGGAAGATCAAAAAGGTCAAGTGTTTTTATCAAATTACAACAATCCTAGAAAGCCACTAAAATCGGTCCTTCTGAAAACCGGTCGTTATGCAGGTCTCGACAGGACAGGGTTTGAGACATTCCAAAAAACCTTTTATATAAGAATCTACAGTTTACTGTATTTATGGGCATTTCAGCTCTTTAAAAAATCGCCCGATAGTTGTAACTTTATACACTGGAACTTATCGGTTACGCCTGTGCAAAGACGGTGGACTTGCGAACGTCTACAGGCTTGTGTGGGTTCTTATATTTCGTTGTGTTATTCCCGCGTTCGTTCATACAAGGTTGTCGCATGCCTAAGAAAGTATTAGTTGCATTACCCCCCGGTTTACTTGAACAGATCGACTTTGTCGCCCAGGTCGAGCATAGAACTAGATCAGATCTTATAAGAGAAGCTCTCAGAAGGTATATCGAGAACTTCAAGCGCACCCAGAGTCCACAAATGTCCGTGAGCACAGTTGGAAATCAGAAAGTAGCTCTCCTAACGGATAATGAGTAATTCTCCCACTGAAGACGTTGACTTCTAATCTTCAGGTCCTCATAATTGGGTTATAGAGGCATTCCAGCCATTTTCTATGTATAGGCACGGAAAGTTTCTATCCATACCTGATTCTTAGGTACTGAGGATATGAACTGGAACAACATTGTCCTGACTGAACTAATATTTGCAGCCCTTGTCCTGATCGGACTGGGGGTGGTCAAGTTGCCTAAGTTCTTGAGAAGAAAGCAGCTCTCTAAGATGTTCCCCTGGGGATACTATCCCGACCAGGTGCCCCGTAGCGATCCGGGCTACTATCCTGACTACGACTCCGACTTCATGCACGACGTGACCACGGAGTTTGGTGGAATGGATGCCTTCGGCGACTACGGAGAGTTCAGCGGATTCGGTGAACTCGGTGAATACGGCGCTACCTTCTGGGGTGGTGGAGAATAGGCATTGCCCTCTGAGTAGGTTCTGTCCAGACAGAATTACTCTGAGGAGAATTGCTCTGGAGAGTGGGCAGCCCGCTCTGTCGGCTATAGATTCAGTGTCTTGATTTATCTGATAAATCTCAAAATAACAGGCGCAGGCTTCTTTTACGCAAGGCTTGAGCCAGAAGCTATATACTATTAGTTCCTGGCTCAATCCCCATCTAAAGGACCAACTTTGAACGTCTCGTACCTATACTACGCCTGGCTTCTCGGATTCGTAGTGCTTGTGGCCCTGGCCATTGCATTCAAAGACGAAAGGCGAAAGGCAGTCATCAGTGTACTGATGGTTGCCGCCACGATTTTTGTCGGTCTGAACGGATACAAAAGTTTCCAGAGCCGCTCCAATGCAAATCTCGCCTACACCCAGTCTGATAGAGCCGAAATTCTTCTCAAGTTCACTTCCGGCTACGTGGCCATCGAGAGCTATGCCGCTTCCTTGCCCGGCTCGGAAGATATGTCGGAAAAGGGAAAGGATAAGCTTTATCTAGAAGCAGGCAATCTCCTTGATAAAGCCGTGGATGCGGCCCCCAAGTCTTCCAAGCTGCTTTTGAAGAAAGTGGTTTTACTGGGCGAGCAGGGCAAGAATGTCAGAGACCAGATAAAGCAGCTGAGAGCGATAAAAGAAGAAAAAGCCGACCGACTGGCCGGACTACTGGAAGCCTTATACGTTAAACGCAGCGTCACCAAGAAAGACTATCCGGAGTTCAAAAAGATAGTCTCAGCCGATGTTCCCCTGGGTTGGTACAAAGAGATAGTGACGCTCCAACTGGAGAAGACAGCGCACCATAAGAAGAACTTCAAAGAGCTGCACCAGGACTTCCATGAGCATTATCTCTGGTACATGATCCGGCTCTTCATCTTCGGTTGTCTTGCAGTCTTGTCCTTTCTTGTCGGTCTCATAGTTCTGGTGGTTCAGCTCTTTTTCCTCCCCAGAAATCCCACCTCCGATGCGGGAAAGGCTTTGATACAAGGGCCGCCGCAATGGAACTGGAGAGTTGTTTACGGTGTTTTCATCGGTTGGTTGGCCACCGAATTTTTAATAGCCCCTCCGATCAAGCACCTGGCCGGTCACCTGGCTAACTTTGCTTCTGAAAACGGCATCGTGACCGTGGCTTTACTCACCGCTGCCCTATATCTTTTCCAGAACCTGCCAGCGATTTTCTTAATCTGGTATCTGGGCATAAGACCGCATAAATTTCCATTCTTCTCTACTTTGAAGCTCAAATTCAAAGTGGAAGAGGAAAACCGGGGCATATTCAAACTTGTCACGGCAGGAATTCTTACCTGGTACGCTTGTATCCCTGTGGTGGCTGGAGCTGTCTACCTCTCGACCAAACTCGGCTCCCAGGGTTCAGACAATCCCATTGTGGCAGTGGTTATGGCAGCAGCCAAAGAGGCTGATCTCCTGGGCATCGTCCTCTTCATAGTCGCCCTGGGAGTACTTCCAGCCCTGGTGGAAGAGATTCTCTTCCGCGGTTTTCTCTACACTGCCCTGCGTCGCAAACTGAGCATTTTTCCATCGCTGGTGATCAGCGGCTTTGTTTTCTCAGCCATTCACCTGGATTTAGGCGGTTTCTTGCAGCTCTTCTGTCTCGGCTTCCTATTCGCCTTCATAATGGAGAAAACCCGCAGCCTGGTGCCGTCCATGGTCGCTCACTGCATGTGGAACAGCTGCACATTTATCATGGCCCTGGTTGCCTATAGCTGAATTTTGGGCATGAAATTAGAGGCAGCCTCCTAATATCCTCGCACCAGCCGGTGCTTCAACGGTTTTAACCTGACCAGATAAATGTTTGACGACGAACAGGAATGGAAAGATAAATTTGACGAAGCTGTCCGCGCTCAGCAGGAAGGCAAATACGACTATGCCGAGCACACCTGGCATGTGGCTGTGGAGGAAGCGGAAGTCTTCGGTCCTGGTGACCAGAGATTGGCTCTCACCCTGGATAAACTATGCCAGTTTCTATTGCTGCGTGGAAAGCTGAAAGAAGCCAGCACCTATGGCTATAGGTCCCTGGAAATCTACGAGAACGCCCTCGGTGCCAATGCCGATGAGTTAGCCAGTATTCTTGCCAATCTGGCCATGTTGGCCAAGACCAATAAGGATCTAAATGAGGCGGAGCGACTTTATAGACGCGCCCTGGCTGTCAATTCAAGAGTATTCGGGTCGAGTGAGCCGAAAGTCAAACAACTCTTGAATGAATTTGCCAATGTTCTGGAAACCCTTGGAAGAGCGGACGAAGCCAATCAATTGAGAGGCACCAGGCAGGCCAGCCAGACCCAGATCCCTGTTTTCCCCACCGCCGGCTTCAAGTCCATGCCGAAAGCAAACTCTAGACCACAGGCAGCGCAAGCAGCGCAAACAAC
>JAUIJG010000280.1 GCA_030431355.1 bacterium | reverse complement strand
GATGATCTGACCATCTCAGAGAATCTCAAATTTTATTGTCGCGTCTACGGCATAGAAGATTCACTGAGACCGGCCCGCATAGCCTGGGCTCTTAATAGCTGCGGTTTGGCCGGTCAGGAGAACCTGATTACCGGTAAACTTCCTGGTGGCTGGAAGCAAAGATTGGCTTTTGGTGCCTGTGTTATGCATGAGCCGGATGTTCTCTTTCTCGATGAACCGACCTCCGGTGTCGACCCTTTAGCCAGAAGACAGCTCTGGAAACTGATCCGTCAACTGGCCGCCAAAGGGACTGCGATATTGGTCACCACTCATTTTCTTGAGGAGGCCGAGCATTGCAACAACCTTGCTTTTATGGTTGCCGGTGAGATCGTCGCCAGGGGATCTCCATTGGAGATCAAGTCTCAGCAGCCGGGTTTGCTCCTGGAATTGAAGGTCTCTGATTCGCAAAGTGCAGTCAAGATTTTGAGAGAGAGAGTAGAAGATTGGCAGGTATCAATTTTTGCCGATCGAATTCACCTGGTGATTACCGAGGAAGACAATAGAGAAGAGCTTCTAGGCAACTTGCAAGAGGTAGGCATCGATGTTCTTTCGATTCGCCAGGTGCCGTTCTCTTTAGAAGATTCTTTCATCGGCATCGTTCAGAGGATGGAAGCGGCGGCTCGGAGGAAGGCATCATGATCCGAGTCTTCTCCCAGTGCCGAAAAGAGCTTGCCCAGTTTAGAAGAGACAGAATCTCCGTCGGGCTGGCGTTCTTGCTCCCTGTTATCACTCTCTTTCTCTTCGGCTTCGGTACCAGGCTGGAAGTGAAAGACCTTCCCGTGGCGATAATCAATTTTGACGCGGGCAAGGCCAGTCGCGATTATGTGGAGAGAATCTTTGCCACCAGGCAGTTGATTCCAAGCAGCTTTCAGGGCAGTGAGCCTTACAGCCCCCTCGACCGGGGTAAGGCCAGGGCTTCTCTGGTAATTCCTCCTGAGTTCTCCCGGGATTTGAGAAGAGGCGAGTCCGTGAATGTTCAGGCGGTGGTGGATGCTACCGATGTTAACAATGCCCGGGTCGTGCAAAACATCCTGGTCGGTTCGAATACTTTTTTTCTTGAGTCCCAGGGTCTTTTTCAAAATCGAGGACCTCTGGTTCCGGAGATCAGACTCTGGTTTAATCCAGGAAGAGAAGAAGCACTATACATAGTGCCGGGCACCATTGCCTTTGTCATGTGGATCTTTCCCTCTCTGCTTGCTTCCATTTCGGTAAGCAGAGAAAAAGAGCATGGCACCATCTTGCAAGTTTTCGCTTCTAGCATGACACCATATGAGTTCCTCGGTGGTAAGTTGATGGCATATACCCTGGTTGGTCTTCTGGAAGCGGCAGTGGTTCTCTCTATTTCCGCTCTTGTGTTTGGAATCAGCCTTAGAGGCAGTCTCCCTGTTTTTCTGTTGAATCTCTTACTTTTCCTGGGCTGTAGCGTCAACTTCGGCCTGCTTGCCGGTTCCCGGGCTAACACACAGACGGCAGGGGTTCAGATTGTGGCCACCGTAGGATTTACCACCGCTCTTCTCCTTTCAGGCTTCATCTACCCGATTCGAAATATTGTTTATCCTCTATCACTAATTTCCAATATCGTTCCGGCAAGGTATTTTATAGAAGGTTGCAGGGATGCCTTTGTTCGTGGCTCCGAATGGCATAGCCATCTATATATTCCTTTGGCGCTTGTTCTGGGAAATCTGATTCTCTATCGACTGAGTACCAGGCTTCTTTCCCGTATGCGTTTGGAGGCTTGAGGCTATGTTCAACGTCAACCTCAGCGCCTTCAAAGCCCTCGCATCCAAGGAGTTTCGACAGATACTTCGGGATCGACAAACTCTGGTTTTACTTGTGGTTCCTCCGGTACTACAGTTGATGCTTTACGGATTCGCCCTCAGTCCCGAAGTAGAACATTTGCGCCTAACCGTGCTGGATACGTCAAACTCTCCCATCAGCCGTGATGTGGTATCAGCCCTTTTGAACAGTCAGATCTTTGATATTCACGGGAGAGTATCCAGCCAGAAAGAGCTGAACGAGATGGTGGCAGATGGTAAAACAGACGTGGGACTGGTCATTCTTCCCGACGCACAGAGGGCACTCAAACGAGGAGAGCCTGTCAGCCTTCAGTTTCTGATTGATGGAGTCGATGCCAACACTGCCGGCATAGCCCAGGGTTATATCACTCAGATTGTAAGCGATCTAAATCTGAACCTGAAGGGATTATCCAGCAAAGATTTGCCGGTTTATCCCCAGGTCTCTTTCGCTTACAATCCCGGTCTTATCAGCTCCTGGTTCTTTGTGCCCGGCGTGATCGGCATTGTGGTAGTGATTGCAGGCACCCTGGTCTCTTCTATTTCGGTTATTCGGGAGAAGGACAAGGGGACTGTCGAGCAACTGCTTATGACTCCGGCAAGTTCGACGGACATCCTGATTGCCAAAATCATCCCGCTTCTGGTGCTATTGATGGGAAGCCTCAGCTTGAGTTTGATCATAGCCACCGCCGTATTTCATGTTCCTGTTCGGGGCTCTCTTGCCCTTGTTCTACTCGTTTCTGTCATGGCGATTTTTGTCTCCATGTCTATCGGAATGGCTCTTGCTACTTATTCCGGCAATCAGACCCAGGCTATTCTCACATCATTTTTTATCAATATCCCTCTGATTCAGCTATCCGGTGCGCTATCCCCTGTGGAGAGTATGCCGGCGTTGTTTCAGTTTCTCTCAAATTTCGACCCGCTTCGCTACTATGTCAGCGCTCTCAGAGCCCTGCTCCTTCGAGGGGTAGGTCTTGAAATTATATGGTCCGAAGTTTTAATCCTTGCAGTTTTTGCCATAGCTCTCATATCTCTGAGCGCGAGCAATTTCAGAAAACAGCTTCAATAGAGGCATCGAATCCCATGCGAATCCTAACAAAACTAGTAAAACAAAATAGTAAGAATAGACTTTTGCTTGTCCTGGTCACAGGCAGTATCTTCTTTTGCCTGAGCTTAATTCTGGCTTCTCCTTGCTGGTGTGCTCCGGAGGATGATACTCTCAAGCTCAGACAGCCAATCGGCGGTGGCGACGCCGGTGAAAACATCGAAGAGAGAAAGTTGGCTGATGAGATCAATGTTTTTGACCCTAAAGCGATTAAATTAAAGAGACCGGAATTAAATGGTCTTGTCACCATAGACAAGAGCCTTAATCCTTTCAACCTGGATGCACAGACCCCCAAACCGGTCTCTCTTAAAGACGTACTCTACACCGCTATTGAGAGAAATCTTGATATAGGAATTGCCGATACAGAGAAGACCGCTTCCAAATGGGATTATCGAAAAGCTTTATCAGGATTTCTTCCCTCGGCGAGTCTTGCCTACAACTACAACTATTTAAATGGTGCTCTAAATTTACCCATAGCAAGCCCGGAAGGTATTCGATTCAACAATCCGTTCATCTTAACCAGCGCCGGTATTAACTACGGACTCTATCGTGGTGGAAGAACCGTTTTTGGAGCTTTGCAGGCGCGTAACAACTACCGTGCCAGCGGTCACAAAAAGGATGCCACCGTAAATGATGTCCTCACCGGTGCATATGAAAAATACTACAAACTAATTCTGTCTGAATCGGTATTGAGAATTCGTATTCAGGCGGTAAAGGTCTCAGAGGAGAATCTCAAGATTACCGGTGCTCGATTCGATGCCGGCTCGGCCACCAGGTTGGATGTTATGCAGGCTCGAACTCAGCTCTCGTCGGATCGTCAGAAGTTGATAGACCAACAGATTGACAGGCGTCAGTCAGCCATAGAACTGGCTGAGTTTCTAAATGTCGAGCAAGACCTCGACCTGCTTCCCGAAGATCTGGAACTTAAGAAAAAAGAGTTGGTAAGTCAGAAGAGCAGAGTGCAGGGACTTCTTGTCAAAGCGCTCAGTACCAGACCGGAGCTAAAACTCAAAGAAGAGCTACGTCTCGCCGCTCGCAAAGAGATAGTAAAGAAGGCTGCACCATTGCAGCCGGATGTCAATTTCTCTACCTCTGTATTTGGTATCGGTGAGACCCTCTCAAACAGTAAAAAGACCGTGACTGTCCAGGGCGTGAGCGGACCAGTAAGCCGCAGTGTCTCGCGACAGATCAAACCGCTTCTGGTGGTAGGTCTTGGCGTAAACTGGAAGTTCGACGGCATGGGAATGAAGGATATCTCTTCTATTCAGAAGTCTCGCTATGAGGCGAGAAAGGCAAATTTGAATTTGACCAAGGAAGTAAATCAGGTGGTAAGGCAGGTTAGAGGCTCTTATCTGAATGTGTTGCGAGCAGATAGGCAGATTGATGAAGCTTTGATTCGGCTCCATTCTTCTAAAGAAGAGATCAATCTTGCTCGCCTGCGCTATGAAAATGGGCTGGGCAAGAACATCGATGTCTTGCGAGCCCAATCCGACTACACCAGCGCCTTGATCAGAAAAGCCACGGCTCTGGTGAACTACAACATTGCCCAGGGGCAGTTGGTGCGAGACCTCGGGGTCACTTCGGTCGCTTCCCTGACCTCTGATCTATCTATCAAGCTCTAGTTCACAAGCTCTGAGGTTAGATGGGCTTCTTAAACTTTTCGCAATTATTCAGGGGCGCTGGTTGACAAGCCGGGGCTACCGGTTTATCTTCAACCATGTCCAAGTCCACACCAGGTTTTTTCATGACCGGTTATCTGAACAGCCTCCATCTCCGACGACGAAGCGATTCGAACAGATCTGCTCGGGGTGTTGCCTGTCCTTTTACTGGACGTCTCTAAGTTTCCAGAACTTCAGTTCCAGCTATCCCGGGTGTCATCCACTCGGCTTTTTTACTTTTTCAACCAGGAGAATTTCAAATGTTTCCCAAGTTAGTCGACAACCAGGCTTCTGCTTCCGGCAAAGATGGAAATAAAAAACTATCGATCTCGGAGAAGATTATGGGGGCTCTCGCACAAAGGATGGCTCCCCCTAAGGGCCAATCAGAGATTGCTTACATCCTGGAAGAGAACACTTTGAGGGGTCGAGACATTCTCGGGATTGAGGAGTTATCCAAAGAGGAGCTGAATTTGATCCTGGATGTTGCTCTCAAATTGAAAGCTAATAAGTTCGATGAGACCCAGACACTGTTTGCCAAAGGTCAGACCCTGGCGATGCTTTTTGAGAAGCCGTCCTTAAGGACCCGGGTTACTTTTGAAGCAGGCATGACTCAGTTGGGTGGAAGCGGTATCTATCTGGAGAGCAAGCTCGGTAAGAGGGAGCCGGTCTCCGATGTGGCGATGAATCTGGATCGTTGGTTGGATGGGATCATGGCGAGGGTCTTTGACCATGAGACTCTCAAGGAGCTGGCTGACAACGCTAAAATTCCAGTCATCAACGGTCTCAGTGACCGGGAGCATCCCTGCCAGGCCCTGGCCGACTACATGACCATTGTGGAACACAAAGGAAAAGATCCAAAAGGGCTGAAGATATCCTATGTGGGAGACGGTAACAATGTGGCTGCTTCTCTCATGTTGCTTGCTACCAAGGTAGGAATGGATTTCTATCTGGCAACGCCGGAAGGTTACATCCCGCCGAACGACATAATGAAAGCCGCCAAGCAAGCGGCGAAGGAGAACGGTTCGGTGCTCTTTGTGGGAGAATCTCCAGAGGAGGCAGCCAGGGACGCTGATGTAATCTATACCGACACCTGGGTCTCCATGGGGCAGGAAGACGAATACTCGAGAAGAATTATGATCTTCAAAGAGTATCAAGTGGATGAGAAGCTTATGAGTCTCGCCAAGAAAGACGCCCTGGTTATGCACTGTTTGCCGGCCCACCGGGGAGAAGAGGTGACCGCCGAGGTCTTAGACGGGCCCCAGTCGGTTATTTATGATCAAGCGGAGAACCGCTTGCATGCCCAGAAAGCAATATTGTCTCTGGTGCTATAAATAGTCAGATCGTTAAAAGGTCATATATCGAGCGCTTTTGGCGTTTTGATATATGACCGAGCTTTTACTGTTGATAGAGGGCAATCACGTAGGGGATTACCATTATCGCTGTCCAGGCTAGAATAAGCATGAACAGGGTGATTGGCGTAAGCCAGGAAGATCCGCTGAGCTTGCGTCCTTCTTTTCTTTGATTCTTAGTCTTTGCTATTTTCGCATTTTACTTACCTGAGTGATATTGTATTTAGTACTACTATCATAGCTTCAATCAGGCATTGTCATTGCTTCTTTTATAAATTATTTGTCTCCCAAAAGAAAAACAGGCACCATTATGTAATGGCACCTGTCTCTTTAGATGATTCTCTCAGGCTCAGTCTTTGTAGCCTTTTGGTCTTCTGGCGCTTGCCACGGCGCTTTCTAGATGACCGTTGGCGTCAGTTTTATAGTTCAGGTTTAAAATCGCCAGTACTTTGCCTTCCAGATTTCTTACAACGGAGCGATCTTCCATGGAGCCGTTACCGAGTTTTTGTCTGGTCATGTTGAAGCTCAGTCTTCCCAATTCCGCGTCGTTGAGGATGTATTCACAATCCATTTTGCCGGTATTCGGTCTTGAATAATCGGGTTTGCAGTTGACTCCGTCAGTGGATTCCGCCAATCTTACCGGTTGATTATTCTGGTCGTATACCAGATGTCCGTCTTCACTTTTCAGTCTGCTAACTGCAGGGTCAAAGGATTCTATCGGTTGACCGGAAGCTGTCTCTCTATCCATGGAGACTTTGTAGTGGCTCAGGCCTCTGAACTCGTCGAAATGACTATGTCTCAGGTTGAAGCTTGCTTTCTCCTGGGAGAGCTCGCCGCCTTCTCTACGTTCTATGTCGTACTCACCGTTTACGTATACTCCGGTAAAATCAGAACCGCTCTTCTCTTCACCTTTTATAAGGAGAGTGCTGTCGCTACCGTCTGATTCATCGTGGGTGGTAATCTCAAGACCGTTGTCGGAATAGTTGCCTGTGCTTCTCAGGGTTGATGAGACACCATCCTTGAGGAGGTTATCCAGTGCCTCTTCCTGTATAGCATTGAGGGCTATGCTTGTTTCTGCTGCACGGTTCTGGGTGTAGTCGATTTCGTCCATGATAGTAGTTGATTCCTAAAAAAAACGTGATTTGCGAGATGCACCCATTTTAAGCGTGACATATTGTTGACGTAAGTGGGGAAACTACGTAGG
>JAUIJG010000279.1 GCA_030431355.1 bacterium | reverse complement strand
ATTCGGAAAGTAAGAGCCAGGTGCGGGGCAAAATCATCAGGGCGATACATCCGCTCAGGAGAGGATCCGCCTGGTGCCAGCCGGTGAATATGATGATAATGCTTGAGATTACAACCGCGACCAGACCGAGCATGTCGGCCATGATCTCCAGATAGGCGGCTTTCATGTTAAGAGAACTCTTAGAACCGGAACTCAGGATCTTCAAAGAAATGACGTTGACCACAATACCTATTAAGGCAAGACAGAGTACTGGTCCGGTATTTACATCGGGGGGACTGGAGAATCTTTGCCAGGCTTCATAGAGAATAAAAATTGCAATACCGACCAGGACTATTGAGTTGATAAATCCTGCCAGAATTTCAGAGCGATAGTATCCGAATGTTTTGCTCTGGGTGGCCGGCTTTGAAGAGAACCAGATGGCAATAAGCGCCAGTATCAAACCACCTATATCGCTCAGCATATGGCCGGCGTCGGCTAGAAGTGCCAGGGAATTGGAAGTGATTCCCACAAAAACTTCCGCAAGCATAAGCCCTGTGGTCATAAACAGTACAGTGAGCAATTTGCCTTTGTTTTCGGCCCTGGCTAATAGCTTGTGGTCATGGGCATGGCCTTCAGACATCAAAGTTCCTTTTTATAAGTTATCGATGGTCCTGGCTGCGAGTATAACTTGCGCAATGTGTTCGAGTCCCTCTCGGAGAGATTTCTCCATTCGTCTTTCATGCTGATGGAGTGGAACATAGCATCGGTAGGTACTGTCGTGTGTCCGGCCATACCCATCACATGGCCAATCTCATGCAAAAAGATGTAGCGCATGCGATTGTCTGTCATCGGCAGGGCTTTCATTAGAGGTACGGTGAGAAATTTAATTGTGCCTCGGACGATACCCTTGCTGTTCGAATAGAGTCTTGTCTCTCCGGCTTCTGCTATGTTTTTCAGGGTTTTTGGATCTTCCGTCCAGGAGCATTGAATGTCGCTATTGTCTTTGTCGTCGGTGAATTGGAAGCTCACCAGGCCACCGGATGCTTCCTGCCAATCTAAGAAGGACTTGCGCAGAAGTGCATCCAGCTCCTTTCTATAACTGGGAACAGAGTCTCCGGCTTCAATAAACACCTTCAGGGGCATTTTGCCGGCGGACCATCTAACCACCCCCTGGCGGGTAACCTCCCTCAAGTAGTCGTTGCTGTCCCGATTATCCGGGTCATTGCCGGAGGCTCTTTCCATGATCTCTTCGCTGCTCAGGCCTTTAACCAGACTGGCCACTTTCGAATAGGCCGGATCCCGGGGGAACTTGCTGAGATATTGATTGTATATCTCCAGGGCCCGGGGAATATCTCCTTCTGTCTGATAGAGTCCGCCCAGGCTGAGCCAGGTGGAAGGGAGTGCTGGATTGAGTTTACGGGCAATCTCCAGCTGAGATATTGCTTCCTGGGAACGGCCTAACTTTGCCAGGGCGATTCCCAGATTGTGATGCACCTCCGGAAAGTCCGGAGCCAGGCTTTCTGCTTGCTTTAAGCTCTCTATCGCTTCATCGTTTTTGTTGGCTTTCAGTTGCTGGGTGCCCTGCTTTAAAAGGATGGCGGCTTCATACATTGAGCGGCTGACCAGCTTGCCGTTCATCATGTACTGTTCCTTGGCGTCGGCCGCAGAAGAATGACATGAGGTCCAGATCAGGAGGGCCGCAACAGGCAATATTCTATTTAAATAAGACCTTTTTGATGGGCTCATCATCGTTTGAATTCCAGCTTCAATCTCTCGAAAATGGGGCTCAGAACAAGTCCTCTGCTTAGTTTACCACTTAGGGGCATTATACTTTTATATATGTTTTCTGGCAGAAGAATGGAAAAGTAGAAGCCCGAGTACATTGTTTACCCCGTTCGGCAACAGTACTTTGGCTCTCTCGGGCTCCATCGGTTTGAGGACTGATTAGTTACAGGCTGCTACCGGTTTGCTGCCGTCCAGGCAAGCGATGCCGGGCAATTCTTTGCCTTCCAGAAATTCCAGAGAAGCTCCGCCGCCGGTGCTCACATGAGTTAGCTCTTCCGATGCTACTCCCCGGGCTTTCAGGGCAGAGACGGAGTCGCCTCCTCCCACTATGGTTTTTGCTCCAGCTTTAGTCAGCTTAACCAGTTCATCCACGATTTCGAAGGTTCCGGTGGCGAACTCTTTGATTTCGAAGACTCCCAGAGGACCGTTCCAGAGAATGGTTTTGGATTTGGAGAGCGCTTCTTTGATTATCTTTATGGATTCCGGTCCCACGTCCAATCCCATTTTTCCTTCCGGAATGGATTCAACTTTGACAGTGACCGTGGGAAGACCTGCTTTTAACTCATCGGCGCACACCACATCAACCGGAAGAATAATAGAGACACCGAGGCTCTTCGCTTTTTCTTCCAGCTTTTTGCAGTATTCAAGGCGATCGTCTTCCACCAGGGATTTGCCCACAGACAACCCTCTGGCTTTCAAGAAAGTGAAAGCCATGGCTCCACCGATGATGATAGTGTCCACCTTGTTGAGCAAGTTATCGAGGACACCGATCTTGGATGAGACTTTTGCGCCACCGACTATAGTGGCAACTGGCTTGACCGGATTGTCCAGGGAGCCGGCCAGCATCTCAACCTCTTTGTTGACTAGAAGTCCTGCCACAGCAGGATTTAAGTGATCGACCACACCAGCAGTGCTGGCATGGGCTCTATGAGCAGTTCCGAAAGCATCGTTTACATAAAGGTCTGCCAGGGAAGCCAGCTCTTTCGCAAAGGCCGGATCGTTCTTCTCTTCGCCCTTTTCAAAACGGATATTTTCAAGCAGACATACGCTGCCGCCTTTCATGCCCGAGATAAATGATTTGACTTTCTCTCCATGATTCTCATCCTGGAAAAACACTTCGATTTTTCGGTCTGCGAGCAATTCCTGGAGTCTTTTGGCCACAGGTTTGAGGCTCAGTTTTTCAACTCTTTCCCCTTTGGGCCGACCCAGATGTGATACCAGAATCACTTTCGCTCCGGCTTCGGTGAGCAGAGTTATGGTCGGGACTGCTGCCCTGATTCTAGAGTCTTCAGTGATCTGGCACTGTTCATCTAAGGGCACGTTGAAGTCCACACGGACAAGCACTCTTTTGTCTTTCAGTTCGCTTTTGTTCAGCTCGGATACGTTCTTTGTCATGATGTTCCACACTCCCAGTCGGGTAAAGAAAATAAGGCAATAGAAAAAAGGAGCCCGCCTGAGGCGAGCTCCCGAGGTTTATCTATTCTATACCTTTACCGGTAGTTTGCTTGCGACCATGGCGCAGAGCTCAACCAGTCTGTTGGAGTAGCCCCACTCGTTGTCGTACCAGGAAAGCACTTTAACCATGTTGTCGCCGACGATCATGGTGAGCGCCGAGTCGACCAGTGAGGAGTGCTTGTTGCCGCAGAAGTCGGAGGAGACAAGAGGCTCTTCCACGAAGGCGAGAATGTTTTTCATATCGCCCTGGGCTGCTTTCTTGAGCTCTTCGTTTACTTTTTCAGCAGTAACAGGTTTCTTGGTGTTGACTACCAGGTCCACCACCGAAACATTCGGGGTAGGAACGCGAACGGCGAATCCGTTCAGCTTTCCTTTCAGGTGGGGGAGAACCAGACCGATTGCCTTGGCGGCGCCGGTGGAGGAGGGGATCATGGATTGAGCCGCTGCTCTTGCTCTTCTCAGGTCTTTGTGAGGACCATCAAGAAGCATCTGGTCAAGGGTGTAGCTGTGGATGGTGGTCATCAAGCCTTGCTCAATGCCGAATTTGTCATCGATTACTTTAGCTACGGGAGCCAGGCAGTTGGTTGTGCAGCTGGCGTTGGAGATGATGTTGTGCTTCTCAGGATCGTAATCTTTATCGTTTACGCCGAGAACAACTGTAATATCTTCGTTTTTCGCAGGAGCGGAGATAAGGACCTTTTTGGCTCCGGCTTCGATGTGACCTTTAGCTTTTTCAGCTTCGGTGAACACACCGCTACATTCCAGAGCGATGTCAATCTTCATCTCTTTCCAGGGAAGCTTGGCAGGCTCACGCTCGGCCACGAAAGCAATCTCTTTGCCATCGATAACCAGAGCTTTGTCTGTGTGGGAAACTTTTTTGCCTTCCAGGGGACCAAGTACGGAGTCGTACTTGAGCAGGTGGGAAGCCTGTTCCAGGCTCTGGAAAGGATCATTGATTGCGACGATTTCAAAATCTTTGGGCTGGCTTGCCAGATATGCCCTTAATACGTTTCTACCGATTCTTCCGAATCCGTTAATAGCTACTCTTGCCATATTTATCTCTTACTCCTCCAAGAAAAGTGCCTCAGGGGCTGGAAACCACGGGAGTCCGTTCTTCTTGAAACTGGCTCAACCGCAGCATAAAGAGGATAATACTAAAAGGAGCAAAACCATATCATCTTTATTGAGCATTAACAGATCAAGCTTAATATACTTGATAATCTCCCGGCGGCAGACTAAGATACGATTATGAAGCAGCCTCTTGGCTACGTCCCATGCTACTATTTCTGCTTCTGCAGCTAAAAATCACGAGGAAGACTGACAATGACAGAACAGGTCGAAAATGCGACTAATAAAGCCGAACCCGAGATCAAAGAGCGCGTCGAGCAGGTTCTTGAGAAAATCCGTCCCATGCTCATGATGGACGGTGGCAATATCGAGCTTGTTGATGTCAAAGATGGCGAAGTGCTGGTGCACTTGATGGGCGCTTGCGGTATGTGCCCCAGCTCCACCATGACCTTGAAGATGGGTGTGGAAAGAGCAATAAAAGAAGAGATCCCTGAGATCGAGCGGGTGGTCCAAGTTTAGTTTCAGATCGGGGTCTTTATGCCCCAGACTTTGTAAAAGCCGCAGAGGAGCCGACTCATGATGGTGTCTCTGATTATAGTCACGGCCATATTTCTACTTTTACTTCTGCCGTTTTTTCTTCGGTCTCTGATAGTCCGTGCTCGTAAGAAGAAAGCCCTGAAAGGTGCTGCCTTTTGGCTGACGAGCACGTTTCTTTGTTTGATCTTCGCTGTTTTCGGTATGGTCTGGGGACTGCTCAAGCTATTTACTTGAAGTTTCTAACCGGAGTTCTTTTCGCCCTTCTCGACACGCTTTCGGAAGTCTGAGGTTAGATAGCTGCTGACCACAACCGATTCGTGCTGCGGGGTCAGTCCTGACTTATCACCCTGGAAGATGGCTCTTCTTATCGACTTCTTGCTCTCATAGTTGGAGGCGTAGCCATTTTCGGCTATTCTTGAGGTGAGGTTAGTAATGTAGTCTTCCAGTTTTTCTGCCGGGAGGCTTCTGTTTATCAATCCGAAGTGTTCGGCGTCTTCACTGGATATGGTGTCGCCTCCGTAAAGTAGCTCTCCGGCTCTAGCCGGACCCACCAGGCTCACCAACCTTGCCACTGTCTCGTCGTCAAGTACTATACCGAACTTGGCTATCGGTACGGAGAAAGTAGAAATATTAGATGCTAATCTGATATCACAGGCAGTGGCAAGCAGGCAGCCGCCACCCAGACAAGGTCCGTCTATCATCGCTATTGTAGGGATGTTGAAAGAGTGGACAAAATCCAGGGTCTCTTTTATCGCGTTCCAGAATTTAAAAGCTGATTTATAACTTTCTATGCCTTTTAGCTCAAGCAGATCGGCTCCTGCGGCGAAACATCCGTCGGCGCCTTTGATAACCACTGAGCGAGCGCCCTTAGCATAGAGCAAGCTCAATAATTCAGGGATGGCTTGCCACATTTTTGTGGAGATAGCGTTGCGCAACTCCGGTCGGTTGAGTTCCAGGCAGCCGGTGTTGTCGGTCAGGTCTATATTGATCTCTTCGATGGTTGATTTCATTTTTTTTCTTTGGCTAACTAGGTGCCTACTGGAAGGAGAACTCCACCGAATCCCCTTCTTTAATCCCATGTTTTTTGCAGTAGCCGGCATTTACCTCCACTACTTTGTCCACATCCACGGCTTCTTCCGGATAAGTAGGACATTCTCTCGGGTTTTTAGACTTGCAGGGTGGCACGTTCTCCGCTATTTTCGCCACTTTCCCATCTCTTATAAAGATCATGTCCAGGGGGATGAAGCAGTTAAACATCCAGAATTTTACTTTCCGGTGGGGATCGAAGAGAAAAACCATGCCGGAGTCTTTTTCCAGAGAGGTTCGAAACATCAAGCCTCTTTCTATTTTTGCCTCGGTATCCGCCACCTCAAGTTTCACCTTGTTGTCACCGAACTTGGCTACAGGCATCTTAGCCTCCGTGGCGTTAAGGGTTGCTCCGGTGCCTAAGACAATCAAAAGGGCCAGGCAACAGTAAAAGAAAAAGCGCTCGACAAAAAATTTTCTGTTCATGTAATTTCGGATTGTTGTCATCTACTACATCCACCACATTCTGCTAAATGGAGTCTTTTGATATAGGAATTGTATCGTGTTTAGTAGAACACCTCTTTGACCCGGTAGAGAAATGTTGCTAACCATTCCGGAAGGAGAAATTATGGCCGATACTCCTGTGTTGGTAGCTATTACCAGATAACGACCGTTTTCCACGGCCCGAAAGACCCCAGCTGCCAGGAGCTGTTGTTTCAGGGATGATTCATGGAACCAGCTTAGATTGGAGACGTTGACAAGAAGATTGGCTCCTTTGCGAACCTCTTCAGCTATCAACTTCGGATAAACAAGCTCGATATAAATTGACAATCCCACATCGCCCCAGATGCTTTTGAGGAGATTGGTGGAGCCGCCTTTGATGTAACTTTCCCTGGTGGCTGGAATTCTTTCCCTGACCGGTGCCGGAATTCTCTTATTGAGAATATCTATGGGGGCTGATTCACCCAGGGGCACCAGGCGCTTCTTCAGATAGACGGTTCCTTCTTCTTTTTTGCTTGCGCTTATGAGCCTGGCCGCGTTGGCATGACCTTGCTTTACGGTCTCTATCGAACCGGCAATCACTTCTTTGTTTTGCGCCCGGGCGATGTCCTGGAGAACATTTAGAAGACCGCCGCTGGCCATCTGATTTGAATTGATTACACCTTCGGGGAGGCAGAGAATCAGGGCGCCTAGATTCTTTCCTAGATTGGCGTATCTATCTTTTATCTCTTTGGGTTTGGTAATTTTCAGGCGCTCTTCGGCGATGCTCACATTGCCCTGCAATACTGCCAGCGGTA
>JAUIJG010000278.1 GCA_030431355.1 bacterium | reverse complement strand
CCGGATTCGGCTTTGAATGGACCGGCACCACCTACCAGGAAAAGCTTTCGGCAGGAAATGAATTGGCAGTCTACGGTCTCGCCATAGTACTTGTGTTCCTGTTCTTAGCCGCGCTTTACGAAAGGTGGTCTATTCCGCTTGCCGTCATGTTTGCTATCCCCTTCGGAATGTTCGGCGCTCTTCTGGGGATCTTTCTGCGAAACTTTTCCTATGACATTTATACTCAGATCGGCATCGTCACGCTCATTGGATTATCCGCCAAAAACGCTATCCTCATCGTAGAATATGCCAAAGAGAAACGAGACCACGGCAAATCAGTTGTCAGCGCCGCCATCGAAGCGGCACATCTGCGATTCCGGCCCATCTTAATGACTTCATTCGCTTTTATATTCGGAGTCTGGCCTCTGGTGTTTGCCATCGGAGCCAGCGCTGGAGCGAGACGTTCTCTGGGTACTGCGGTGTTTGGTGGAATGATCTCCGCCACTGTGTTGACAGTTTTAATCGTACCTGTCTTCTACGTGATCATTGAGAAGCTATCCACCAGAAAGAATAAAAAAGACGCTCAAATTCAGGAAGAGATAGCTAACTTGTCCACTAACTATCAAGAGAATGAAAAAGTCGGATGCAGCGGAAACTCCTGCTCGGACAAGTAACTCTCTAATGTTCGCAGTCTCTCACCACTTCCACCGAGCAGGGAGCAGTTTTGATAATCTCCTCCGCAACACTGCCAAGAAAAACTTTCTCGAACCCCTTGCGTCCATGGGATCCGACCACAATAAGATTGGCGTGCCAGGACTTAGCGACCTGAATAATTTTGGAGGCGGCGCTGCCCACTTTCACAACATACTCGACTTCATAGTCAGGCAATTTCTTCCTTATTTTCTTAACCGCCTCTTTGGCAATCTTCTCGCTTTTGCGCTCAATCTTCTCCATATATTCGTCGGAAACATCGCTGGACTTCCGCAAGAAATCAAACTCTCTGGGCACAGGCTGCACAACCGTAATCACCAGAAACTTCGATCCTTCTTTCCAGGCATTGCCTGCAACAAAATCTATTGCCTGCTCCGAACACTCTGACCCATCAACGGCGATCAATACTTTCATCGAAATTCCTCTACATGACGGGAAATGTGCGCAAACAAGTCTCTGCGATAACAATGTACAACGGGATTCCAATTGTCACATTGTAGGTAAATGTGAGCCCCAGAGAAGCCGCCAGCGGCAAAGTCGGACTGGCTTCCGGGATTGCCAGCCTTTGGATAGCCGGAACCGCTATATACGAAGCAGAAGCGCATAAAACAGCAAACAATGCATAAGTACCCAGCTGAAGGGGTTGTCCAATCGCATGGCTGAAAATACTGGCTACACCAATGCCTATTGAGGCAAATATATTTGGAGCCAAAATTCCGAAAGCGATGAACTTCTTACCGGCAACTTTAAGGTCTCTTATTCTCTTAGCGGCATTCATTCCCATCTCAAGCAAGAACAAACATAACATTCCCTGAAAGAGTGAGACAAAAAGCTGGTCATCCGGCGCAGTAGCAGCCGGTCCTTGCAGACGACTAATAAAACCGATGGCGATACCACCCATAAGCAAGAACAATCCAGGATTCAAAAAGATCTCTCTAAATATTTCTCTGCTCTCTAGTTTTGCAGAAGACTCTGAAGAGTCAGCAGACTCATCCACTTTGCCATCTTCTTCCGCATGGTCTCCATCTTCCCCGTTCTCAGCAGCCTTGTACTCCGGCTCCCCTGGCATATTTCCATTCTCATCCATGCCTCTCTTTCGCAGCTTAGAAACAAGCAAAAGTCCCAGCAAGCATCCAGGAATCTCCATGGTGGCCAACATCACAGGCATATAAGCCGCGTAAGCGATAGATGCAGTCTGCAAAACGCCAAGACAGGTGAGAAAGGTACCTGCCGAATCGGAGCCATAATAAGCAGCGACGGTGGCAGCATCTATAGAGCGCAACTTTCTGTTCCTTCTCAATATCTGAAAGGCGATAAATCCAACAAGAAAGTTAGTGAAGAATCCCACGACCATAAACAATCCCGCCTGGACTAGATTTCCACTGGAGAGACAGGCAAGTTCCTCTCCGCCATGCCATCCGATAGCAATAAGGAGATAGATGGTCAAACCTTGATAGACAGCATAAGGAAAATCAAAAGGCACTTTGAAAAGAGTGATCAAAAAACCAAAGTAGAAAAAGAGGAGGAGTGGTTTAAACAAATTCTTGGTCAAATTGTGCCAGAACTGAGTGAGCGGACTCTCGGAATTCAGCTCCAGCAATCCAACTTGATTTCCATGCACGGGGGTGACCGTAACTCGATCTCCTTGTTTCAGGGAACCAATCTCTATCGATTTCTTTTTGCTTCTAAAAACTGAATCAGGCATGATCTTGAAAGTCATGCGATTAAGATAATCAGGCGTCAAAACCAACTGCTTATCGTTCAAGGAAACAACCGCACCGGACACAGTACGCAGAGCGGTAACCCTGGTAACATGGTTCTCCTCGTCAAAAGTCAGGTTCAGTTCATCTCCGGGCTGAAGCTGACCAACAGAGACGGAATCTCCGTTCAACTCTACTTTTACAGAAGGTGTTAGAGAGTAATAAGTATCTTCTTTTGTAACCGGGTCTCTATAGATAAGGTGCGACAAACCGGTCTGAACTCTGGACAAACAAAAATTCTGATCCATGGTGGCATGGGCTGTCACAGTATGCTCAACTTTGCACTCAGCCGGAGCGACGGTAAAACAAAAAACAATCAAAGCCAGACCCAAAAGCCTGGAGAATAGATGAAGCGACATTATCTCAATCCATTTATGGGTTTCAGGTGACAATGCAAGTCGCCAAGCCCTATCAAAAAGTCTACAAATGGATCAGACCAGATAAAACGACAACGAGGTAAAAGTTCTTCAATAGCGGTTTCAATATTCTCTGACATTCTCAAGGGACTCCAAAAAAGGTTGGCGAGCATACTGTCTCTATAACAATTATCGTCGCCAGTTGTGATGAACTTGTGATAGGTTCGCGACGAACTTGCAACGAACTAATAACGAAAATGTGATCGAAGTATAACCAAAAAACAAGTCCAGAATCTTCTATGCTATGGTCTCCACTGCATCTGCTCCAGAGCAAGTTGACTTTTGGAGATGTTATGCAATGATTACCGACTGAATAACGCAGTTTCTTTGGGTATCACGCCAGTGCGCACTAACTTACTACCCGTTCTTCTATCAATCCCCCTTCTATCGCAGTCACTGATACCTGTCTTTGCAGATATCACAGACAGTAATCCATTGAAGGCAACGGATGAAACACCGATCCTGAAGCAGGAAATATCAATTAGCAATACAATCTTCGAAAGGAAGATCGATGAATTAACAAGGGATATTCTATTAAAAGAATTCGATCTGGAGAGATACGGAATAAACTACAACCTTTTGTTTGGATTTCAGGACAGATGGAAAGGATGGCGTTATGGAGCTTTCGGTGAAGCAAACTCTGCTCTTGGTCTCGCTGGCGGTATCATTTCAGTATCAAACCGTGGCAGTAAACTAAACGACCCATCCAGTGTAAATGTCAAAACACAGGAATCAGCCAACTATATTCCGATGATTGGCAGCATAATTGGTGCCGGAGCTGCTGGTATCGAATTTGGTCTCAACGAGTATCATTCCTATAGAGCCTCTAGAAAGGGTTACTCTCCAAGAAAAGCCCGGAAAAAGATTAAGGAGAAACGAGAAGAAATTGAAAAACTGCTGGAGCAGCGAGCAAAACTGGTATTAGAAGAAGGGAAGAAACCAGAACTAGTGGGAAGAGCAAGACTAGATGCCGCTGAGCAAAAGGTCCTGGAAGACCTATTGACTCAAACCCTTCAGCAGTTCGAGCGGTTCTACCTGGGAAAAAGCAAATTACTTGCTTTCCAACAGATGCAGTACCTGTTCGACATATCAAAGAACGTAACCAGCGCCATAGGATACGAGTTTGCTTATCTGTCCCTGGCAAGAAAGCAACGAATTCAAAATGGTAGAGCAGGAGTCATGTTCGCCATATCCGGCGGTCTCTACATGCTGGGTCCAGTTGTTAGCCGCCTTTATGCTAAAGCCAGAGTGATGCGTGAAAGACACTTGTTGAAACCATCAACTCAAACCGCTGAGAATGAGACTCTGGAGACCCTCTCTAAAGATCTGGATATTCTTGCCCAAACATGCAAGGCAGCAAGATGCCCCCAAGAGAAGATAGAACAGTTCATCGAGCGTTCCGAATCTATCTACGCCCTATCTGAAAAGAACTTCGAAGACGAAATCAGGCGGGGACTGAAAGGATTGAACAAATCTAAAAGGATCGCCACCCAGAACATCGCGGCCGGTGCCTTTGTAGGTGGGACAAAAGTGGCGAGTGGAATTCTTTTCATGATTCCCGGCTTCAATCCCAGATTCAACACCTCCGGTCACCGTGCCGATAGAGCGACAAACAGCAATCTATTCACCTCGTCGCTAATATCCTTGCCGGCTTCCACTTTTGCAATTATCGACACTCTAAGAATAAACGTGCAAGGTGAAATAACCAGACAAAAGCTTAGAAAACAAGGACTGCATCCGGATGCTTTAGCAAGAAAGAGGTTAGAAGAGCTGGATGCCCTGGAAAAGCTTGTCAAAGGCATCGACGACTAAAGTTTGAAGGGTTAGTTCTATTGACTAAAGTCCATATTCACAGGACTATCATTTACCCATTGATCAAAGTCAAATGTGACCGCTCTTGAATCAAGCAAGCTTTCATCCGGCGTGCCAAGCAGTGTAAAGTCATCAAGATAAGCATTTCCAGCTCCGCAGAGCATGCCTCCGAAGTTTATTACCATTGCTTCGGGTGCTACCGGCAATACCACCTCGTACTTTGTCCAGTCGGTGGTGCCGGTGACTTTTCTCTCAAACATGTTCTCAAACTGCAGGGGTTTCTTAAGCGATCGGTCCCCATCCACTCTTAACCAAAGACCAGCCCATCCAGTCACATCCTCTGTTTTTAGCCAAGCACTCAGAGTGACAGGACCACCTCTGTAGCCTGCGGCTTTGACGCTTTGCATAAGCGTCCCGAATCCGCCGTCCTTTGCATTGTTCGAACAGATAATATACGCCGACTGGTCGCCCGAGTGATGAAACTCATCGGTGAGTCCTATCGAATAGCGACTCTCCTTCGCTCCGGTTCTTATCCAACCTGCTGGTAACATGGAACTTCCCACCATTTTCGACACTCCTTCAAATCACAAGGCTACTAATATATTGGCGATTACAGTGACCCTCCCCTCACTCCGAAGAAGTATTTGGAATAGAAGGGTAAATCAATCTAGAGTTATTGTATCTAAAAGAAAAAAACAAACCAGCAATATAAGCGACCATCATCAGAGGGAATGTGAAAAAAGCTGTCAAAAGCCTGTAGGCATGCCTAATTCCTGTCAGCTGAAACCAGGTATCAGAAAGTGAGGACATGTCAAAATAAAGCGCTTGAAGGAAAGGTAAAAGTGACGAACCAATCACAATAAAGAGCAACAAACAAGCCCCGGAGAACCTGAATGGAGATCGAACCATCCCTAAAACTCTTCGCCGGAACAAAACAGTCATGCCCAGTACCACTGGAACAGCCATCAGAATAGACCTCAGAACATGCCTGGCTAAAGCATTTGCGTGGGTTTCGTAGCAGTCGGAGTAAACCTGAGGAAATCTATCACCATCAATACAGAGTGCACAATTGAAGTTCAAAGCAAAATTTTCCGGTGCGAAAGCCACGGCATAGATCATCGAAGTCAAACAGCCGATAGCAATAATTGATATCACCAGGAAAATACTGGTAATCGTCTCTCTCTTGTCGGCGCCATCTGAAAGCATAATCAAGGCTATGGTGCCTACCACTAACTCGAATCCTAGGAGTGATGCGGTAGTCAAATCCATAATCCGAAAAGAAAAAAAGAATAGAAGGAAACAATAGCCTACCAGACCAACAGCCATCAGAAACAACCTGAGACGCCTGAGAAAGCAAGAAAGAATAGGAGTAAACACCAGCATAGGAGCTAGCTTAGCCATATCAATTTTAAGCTCAGGCGAGATCAGGGTCCATGACAAACCCAGTATTACTGATAGAACAATGGAAACAATGTAGACCCGCTGCATATTTCCATTTTAGAGCTATCCGCAACACTGCCAACACGGGAATTACGATTCCATGTAATGCTTTCTCTCAAGAATCCTATCTCATATCTTCGTCAGTAAGCTTAACATCATCATTGGTTAAAAGATGCCCGGCAGAGAGATCCCGTGCGGCTCTATTGCCCAGCACCAGCGCGGAAGTATAGGGAAACTGACCAAGCTTTGACTTCAACTCAGTCACTCCAAGATCTTTGACGAAAACTTCTTCCACAGCATCTCGGTCAAACTGCTCACCTCTTGCTATATCTCTAGTTGCTCGCACTACCTGAGAGGGGACTGGCTGACTTTGCGGCAAGTGAACCGCACTGGTATTCGGCTCGATACTCAACTTGGGACGCATCAGATACGCAAATCCGGTGCAGAAGAGAATCAAAACGATTACAAAAGCAAGCCTGGTCATAGATTTATTGATGCTTCCATATCAGCTCTACTTACAAATTTACCACGTAAGGATCTCTAGCTCCTGTAGACTCACAGGGCACATATCATCTCTTGCTCAGCATCTCCTGAACTTTCAGCTTCGGAATGTTGCCTACCGCTCTATCCACTATCCGCCCTTTAGAGATCAAAGCCAAATGGGGAATGGCTCTCACTTTGAACTCTTCTGAAATCTGCTTCTCTTTCTCAACGTCTATTTTTACTATCTCTGGACTGCCGGCGCCACTCCTTTCAACTTCATCTAGAACAGGCTCCAGCAACTTACAGGGACGACACCAGTCGGCGGTGAATTCGACTAAAAATGGATCCCCCGAATTCTTCAGTTTTGTTTTAAAAGTCTTCCCCGAGATCTCCCTGACCATCCCCTCACTCCTTTTCCGATGCGATGCCTCAACAGTTCTCGATCGCCTAGCACAATCGATTCGATTCAATGCCGGGATCATCACAATGTACTTAATCATCCAGTGTATAGACACTGGATGAGGGTACATGGAAAGAGCGTTCTTCTGGTG
>JAUIJG010000277.1 GCA_030431355.1 bacterium | reverse complement strand
TGGCGCCAGGCATTTTTTCCGTGATTGATTCAGACATACTCTCTGACCCGCAAGCGGTTGTTAGACGACTAGAGAGCATATCATAATCGATATTATGCTTCTTGCTTTTGGAATAAGCCTAGCGACCCATGGCTATGGATCCCCGGGATTTTTTCTTAGAGGCAAGTTTTTCTTTCAGCACCTCCAGCGCTTTTTTCAGCTGGGAATCCTTCATGTCTTTTGGCGAGCGTTCTGTTTCCGGCCCATCCGGGTCGAGCCACCAGGGACCTTTGTGGTTCTTGTAATCTTTGCTGGTCACTTTCACTTGAACATCGGGAGTGATACCTTTTTGATTTATATCGGTATCATTTGGAGTTAGATAGCGAGCGATTGTGATGTTTACACCGCTGCCATCATCGAGCCGGTTTATTCCCTGCACAAGTCCTTTGCCGTAGGTTTTCTCGCCCACTAATATGGCTCTGTTATTGTCTTTGAGGGCACCGCTGGTAATCTCGGAAGCCGAGGCGCTGCCTTTATTAATCAAGACAGCCAGGGGGACGTTACTGAGCGCTTTGTCTTTGACCCTTACAGTGGTCTTGTAGCCGTCCCGGTCCACTGTGGAGACTATGTAGCCTTTCTCCAGGAAAAGATTGGATACCTTAATCGCTTGATTGAGAAGCCCTCCCGGGTTGTCTCTCAGGTCTAGAACCAGGGCTTTGGCCCGGGAAAGCTTTTTGACAGCCTCTATCATCTCACTGTCTGTTTTTCGGGAGATAAAACTGGATAGCCTGATATATCCCACTTCGGGCTCCAGCATTTCCACAGTTTGGACCGAACGCAATGGAATTTTGCCCCGGACGATGTTTATTGCCCGCCGCTTTCCTTTTCTCAATATTGTAAGCTTGACCCTGGAGTCGATGGGACCGCGGATAAGTTTAGCGGCATCATCCACGGTGAATCCTTCTGTGGTTTTTCCGTCTATCTGTTTGATCAGATCTCCGGCCATGACACCGGCTTTCTGCGCTGGTGTTCCTTCTATGGGATGAATGACGATTATCTTTTTCTCTTTGTTAATGCCTATCTGGACTCCGATGCCGCACAATTCGGCTTTTATCTGGGACTTTTCTTCTGTGAATGCTTCCTTGTCCAGAAATCTAGTGTAGCGGTCACCGAGGCTGGCAAGCATTGTTTCCACTGCTTTGTGAGCGTCATCCAGATTGGTGAGCTTGCCGTCATACTTATGACGCCAGCGCTTCCAGTCCTGACCGTTATAGGTGTCATCGAAGAAGTCCTCCTCGATAAGCATCCAGACACTGTCATAGATATGTTCCGGGTTGGTGCTTTGTCCTAGGATCAGGCGACTGACGATCTTTGTCGTCTCTTTCGCCGAGGGGGCTGAAGGTGCTGATGCCAGATAGATATCTTCTGCCGAGGTGATTGAAGAGCCACCAGTCAAAAGACTTGTCAAAAGTGCAAGACAGCATAGAAGTTTCCAATACATTTGGTCGTACCTGATAAGAGTTTCCTGACTGGAAGGCTTAATCGGAAATTGTGGGTGTTAAGCTAGAGCCATACTGCCTTTGTTGCCCCCAGTATCACTTGATTGCTGGCCGTCGATCGTGCTAAATCAAGGGTCCATCTTAGTTATACCCGTTTCATATCCATTTTATTCACCTGTATCTCCCATGGCATGGGGGTTTACCCCAGTTCAATAGAAGGGATCAGGCTGGATCTGCCTGATCTTGTTTTGAAAGGTCATAAATTTCAAAGATTTTGGTGCTATTCCGTTCAATCCAGAGACCAGGTGTTACCATTTAAAACCTTCCTCGAGACCGATTTGAGGAATTACTATCGTTGTCCAGCCTGCCAGGCGCGGGTCAATTCCAGGAGCATTACAAGTGACAGACTCTAAACAAGTCCCAGAGGCCGAAATAGGAATATTTGGTGGTTCTGGCTTTTACAAATTGCTTGACAGCTATGAAGAGAGAACGGTTGAGACGCCCTATGGAGCGCCTTCCGAAAAGGTTGCCATCGGAACTTTGAGCGGCAAGAAGGTTGCTTTTATGCCCCGCCATGGTTCGGACCACAGCTTACCTCCCCATATGATCAACTATCGCGCCAATATCTGGGCGATGAAGTCCCTGGGAGTGACAAGATTGATAGCTCCCTGCGCTGCTGGAAGTCTCCAGAAACATGTGGCACCCGGTGAGTTTGTTGTCTGTGATCAGTTTGTGGACAGGACATCGGGGCGAAAAGACACTTTCTATGATGGACCGCTGACAACCCATGTCTCCTCCGCCGACCCCTATTGCTGTGAGCTTAGAGAACTTGCTTTTAAAGCAGGAAAAGATGCCGGAATCACCATGCATGATAAGGGTACCGTTGTGGTCATTCAGGGACCGAGGTTCTCTTCGAAAGCTGAATCTGCCTGGTTCTCATCCATGGGCTGGGAAGTTATCAATATGACCCAATACCCGGAGGTCCATCTCGCCAAGGAGCTTGAGCTTTGTGTGGTCAATATCTCTTTGATAACCGACTATGACAGCGGAGTTCAGGGGGGTGTTGAGCCTGTATCCCACGCCGAGGTGGTTAAGGTCTTCACCAAGAATAATGAGAAATTGCAAACCTTGCTCACCAAGCTGGTGGAAGCCATACCGGAGCGCTCAGGCAAGTGTACCTGTGCTGAGACCTTGAAGGGCGCCAGACTTTAAGCTATTCGCAAAAAAACATTCCGATTCGGCTAAAGAGGCTAGAATATAAGCGTTGCGTCAAAGTGCGCGGAGCTCAATTCGTGATACTGATCAATCTGAACCATATGGTAGCTATCCTGGCGGTATGTCTGGCCTTGAGTTCCTACCTGGTTTTGAAGAGGTATGGCTTTCCCGAGAAGATCGCCATCGGTTCATCTATACTATGTATTCTTCTGGTTGCGATGTTCTGGACCAGTGTTTTGCTTGGAACCGGTGATGATGAAGATTGACCTGAGATTCGATATATAGAGGATTAGATGAATAGGATAAAACGTATTAGAAGTGCTATTTCACTGGCCCTGGTGATGATGATCCCTTGTTGGCAGGCTGGTATTTTGCCGGTGCAGGCCAGGGACAATGCCGATGGCGAGAAGACTTCGGCCCCGGTTGAAGATCTACGGATTAAGAATCCTTTGATCAACATATCCAGGGATGTAACTCTGGAGAATGGTCTCAGGGTCATAGTCTCGGAAGATCATTCCACCCCGGTGGCGTCCATGGTGATCGTCTACGATGTGGGCGCCAGGGACGAGAAGAAAGGAAAATCCGGTTTCGCTCATCTTTTCGAACATATGATGTTTGAAGGATCTGACAATGTGCCGAAAGGTGAGTTCTTCAAGCATATTCAGTCCGCCGGCGGAAGTCTCAACGCATCCACCCATGAAGGTTATACCGACTACTACATCAAAGTTCCCAGCAATCAAATCGAGTTGGCATTCTGGCTTGAGTCGGATCGAATGCGGAGCTTGAAAGTTACCGAAGAGAATTTCAAGAATCAGCTTGAAACGGTTAAAGAGGAAAAGAGACTTCGGATCGACAATAAGCCCTACGTGCCGGCAGAGTTAGAGCTGGAAGAGCTTATTTTCGATAACTGGTCCAATGCCCATCCTGTCATCGGCTACTATGAAGATCTCGAGGCTTCTTCGGTGGAAGACGTGAAGAAGTTCTTTGATACCTATTATGTCCCTAACAATGCGGTTTTAGCAGTTGTAGGCGATGTTGATTCGGATCAGATAGTAGCCCTGGCCAAGAAATATTTTGGTGGCATCGCCAAGGGACCGGATCCGGAAAGACCTAAGGTTGAGGAGCCGGAGCAGAAAGCTCCCAAGTATCTCAAAGTCAAGGACAAACATGCCAAGTTGCCTGCTTTCTGGCTGGCCTGGAAGGCACCGGCGAGAAGAGAGAAGGATTCCTATGTGCTTAATTTGCTGCAGGGCGTTCTCAGTATGGGTCCATCTTCACGGCTCTATCGGAGACTGGTAAAAGAGGATCAGATCGCTTTGACCGTCAGTTGTAGCTATGAAGAAAGGCGTGGACCCTCCAATATCAGCTTCTTTGTCTTGACTAAACCAGGCAATGACCCGGAGAAGGTCAAGAAAGTGTTGATGGAAGAGATAAACAAAGTGAAAACAGATAAAGTCTCGGACGAAGAGCTGGAGAAAGCGAAGAATCACATTCTTAAACTACTGTTCTCTTCCGGAAGTTATTACTCGCTTCAGGGTAGCCTCGGCAGGGCTGAAAACATCGCTCAGAATGCTGCTTTCTTCGGAAAACCAGATCTGGTGAATGAGGATATTAATACCTATTTGAGTCTCACCGCCGATGACTTGAAGCGAGTGGCTAATCAGGTATTCAGTGAGAATGGTGTCACCACTGTTGATGTGGTGCCGGACTCTGGAAAGTTGGTTCAGTAATCGCTAACAAAGTAGTGGCGACTCAAGAATTTATACACAAAACAAACCATTTGGAAAAAGAGGATGATGAACATTCTAAGCAAAATGAAATCGAGTCTCTCCGTGAAATCGGCTATCAGCCTTACTCTATTGTTGGGAATTGCTTTCTCGGCAGCTCCGGTTCAAGCTGATAGTGGAACCGCAACTGGTGCACAAAATGAGAGCAAGAGTAAGCCTTCCAAACAAGAAGCATGGCGTAAACAGCCGCCTTCGCCCGGAGAGCCCAGACCATTCAAACTACCTGCCATCGAAACTTTCTCCCTCGATAACGGACTGAAAGTACAGCTTGTTGAAGATCATAGAGTTCCTTATGTGACGATTTTTCTCGGCTTCAAAGCGGGCAAGTTGCTGGATGATAGCAAAGGTCTCGGTGTGGCCCAGATGACCGCAAATATGCTTACCGAAGGAACTGATTCGAGAAACAGCAAAGATATAGCCCGGCAGATAGATTTTATCGGAGGCAACCTGAGTGCTCACACCGGATATGATTTCACTCTTCTGAGCGGTTCGGCCCTTTCCAACAGTTCTGATAAGCTCTTCGACCTATTTTCGGACGTGCTTTTGCACCCCAACTTCCCGGAAGATGAGCTTAAACTCCAGAAGTCAAACTGGTTACAGCAGCTTGTGATGAAACGAAGCCAGCCGTCATTTTTGCTCGAGGAGCGCTTTAGGAAAATTGTCTTCGGGGGGCATCCTTACGGGATCGTCTCTCCCCATCCTGATATGGTATCCAGTATCAGCAGAAACGAGTTGGTGGAGTTTCACAAACAGCACTATATTCCAAACGACGCCATTCTGCTTGTCCTTGGCGATATAGACAAGGCAACTATCAGGGACACCATCAAGAAACAGCTGGGAGCCTGGAAAACCGGGGATAGAAAGCAGGTAAGCCTGCCTAAAGTGCCGGATCATAAAGGGCGGAAAATCTATCTCGTTAATAGACCGGGCTCTGTTCAATCTTCTCTGAAGCTTGGAAATCTGGGAATTAAAAAGACCGATCCGGACTATTTCAAAATTCTGGTTATGAATGAAGTTCTGGGAGGTGCGGCTCATTCCAGGCTTTTTGTAAACATTAGGGAGGACAAAGGCTTCACATATGGTGCTTACAGCGCCAGCGCCACCAGAGTTCATCCCGATGTTTTCTATGCCAGCGCCGATGTTAGAACCGACGTGACCGCTGATTCTTTGCAAGAGTTTCTCTACGAATTGGAGAAAATTCGTAATCTGAAGCCTGGCAAGGATGAGCTTTCCACCGCCAAGAACTACCTGACCGGTAAGTTTCAGCTAGGTATTGAGACCCAGGCCGGCCTGGCGCGTAGATTGTTGGAGGTGTCTCTCTACGATCTTCCTGATGACTATCTTGAAACTTACACAAAGAAAGTGATGGCGGTCAAACCAGAAGACGTCAGGACCGCTGCCAGACGGATTATCAAGGCGAGGGATCTGGTCATCACCGTGGTCGGTGACGCTGAGAAAATTAGACCGGATCTGGAGATGTTCGCGCCGGTGGAGGTCTATACGACAGAAGGCAAACTCTCCACCGGAGATGAAGAAAATAACGACGGCTAAGACAACGGCAATAGAGTAGGTCAGTCTGTTTTGGTTTTTGGATTTGAGTTGGAGCCTGGTTCAGAACTGTTTTTGTTCTCGGCTCCAATCTCTTTTGGATTGGTTATTCTGTATTCGTAAGTGCTCACCAGATCCAGGCGTCCGTTTTCATTCAGTTTTGGATTAACCACGAGGAAGGGAAGCGGTATTCTAACTTCGGTGGCGGTGCTGATTTTAAGTACCCGCACATCCGAAGTGACATCGTCGGAATAGTAGGTGAAGCGTGGGTGGGCGATGAAGAATCCACCGATTCCACAACCATCCATGCCACCACGGGCTGCGTTTATGACATCCTGTTTGTCTTTGCCTTCGAGCGCTTCTTTGGCCGCGAGCATAATAGAATCGCGGCAGACTTTGTCGTTGTAATCTTTGGCGGTCCAGATCACATAGACGTTGGCGCTCAAAAAACCAAGCATTATGAGCAGAAACACGGCTATACCGAGCTCTATGATGCTATGTCCTCTGGCAGATCGCATTATAAAAACAATCCTGAAATCTATTCCCTAGATTAGTTTACCCTGTTACAGGGTAAAAATAGCACCGTCTTATAGCCAGGGCAATGGTTCTTTTGCGATTAGCTGTTTTCTAAAATCAGTTCGCCAAGATAGGGCAGTTCGCGGTAATTTTCAGCGTAGTCCAGACCATAACCGACTACAAAGAGGTCTTCGATGGAAAAGCCGGTGTAATCCGGTTTATACTCCACCACTCTTCTTGAAGGTTTATCCAGGAAGCAGGCCAGCTTAAGGGTTTTGGGCTGGAACTGATCGGTTAGATAGTCCATGAAAAAGCGGGCAGTTCTTCCCGAGTCGACGATATCTTCAATAACAAGAATATTTCTATTGGATATGTCCGATAGTTCCAGATAAGGAGTTTGAACCTTGCCGGAGCTCTCGGTGGCACAGCCATAGCTGGAGAGTCTAACAAACTCTATCTGGAGAGGGTCATTCACTGAAATCTGGCGGACCAGGTCGGCCATGAAGCAGAAAGCACCTTTCATCACTCCGATGACCACCGGATTTTCAAGCTCCATGAAGTCCTTGCTAATCTCTTTACCAAGCTCTTTGATTCGGTCGGAGATTTGCTCTTCGGTAAAAAGCGGATTGATCTTGTTCTGGGTCTTGGGTCTATCTTTGGAGTGAAGCATTCTATTTACCA
>JAUIJG010000276.1 GCA_030431355.1 bacterium | reverse complement strand
TGCTTGGTTGGAACAGTTTCCTATATGGAGAAAAGATTGAAAGAACGGCTCCCTTCTAACACTCTCCGTCCACTAAAACCCAGTAAAGATAGTTGTTTATGTCATGAACTCTTTTGAGAAGCTCGAGCCCAAAAGGCAAAAGCCTCATTTAGTCAGAGCCTTCGTCCTAGCGCAGTTCTCGGAGGAATTTACAGAACCGTTTAGCCATAAGCCTTTTCAGCAACAGAACCCAGTAATTCCAGACCATCGGTCTAAAAACTTAACCAGGTAAAAATTAAAAGCTAGCGCTAAGTAGTCCAGGGCAATAGTGGGCCAATCAGCAATATTTTGAAACTCCCCGTTTCTCAACTATGCAAGGCATTCACCCCTTTTTAATCCGGAATTGTCTCCCAGGGACAGAGAAAGGCAAAGGCTGAGACTATTTAGTTTAGATATTGTTCTTGATAACTTAAAGACATTCCTGTCACCAGAATAATCAAAAGCCAAAAGAACCAGAAACTCAACGATAATCAATCCACGAAGATTCCAAACCACGAGCATCAATGCTTTCCTGGTGGTACGGCTTCTGGTTTTGATACGCTAAGACTTCGGTGACGGAATCCCCTTGAAACAGCTCCGGAGAGCCTCGCCCTTTCCCCCCAGGAGCCAAAACGATTCGGCGAGAACAAACTCAAAAGGTGAATGCCATGAAACAAATCACGCTTGAAGAAGCCAGGCGTTGGTGCGTGGAAGCTCATGGCGACCAGACATACGGACGCCATCCCTATGAATTCCACCTCGACCGCGTGGCTGAGGTAGCCGTACGATTCGGCTTTGTGGACGACCTGACACTGATGAAGTGCTACGGTCACGACGTCATCGAAGACACCGACAAGGAAGAAGCCGACATGCTCAACGCAGGCTTCCCAGAAGATGTTGTCGAAGACGTATCACTGGTTTCCGACGAACCGGGAGAAACCCGCAAAGAACGGAAAACCAAGACTCTGGCCAAGATCGCAACAAAGCGATCCGCCATCCTCGTGAAACTCTGTGATCGCATCGCCAATGTCGAGCATTCGAAGAGAACCAAGAACGAGAAGAAGTTCTCCATGTACAAAGAGGAGCATGCCGACTTCGAAGCGGCCCTCCGCGACCATGAAGACAAGGAGCTGGAAGTTCTCTGGCTTCATCTCGAAACGCTCTTCGCCGACTGAGGACGAAGTGATCATGAAACACGCTAAAAACTGGGGTTTTCAAAAACAACTGAACTCCCCATTTTTTTGAGAAGCATTTTACTATTGCATATAGTTTAGCAAACGAATTCAGTTAATTTTCAGCCACTCCCAATGGCTTTTTAATTGCCAGTAGGGAAGAATTTGAATATCCGAAGGGTACTTAGTAATAGGCAGCAAGCATTTCAGGTAGACCAATCATGACAGACCGGACAATCTCCAACGGGCAGTATGAATCGTTGACGACCCAGGAGATTTACAAAAAGCCTCGCCTTCTAGTCTGTGACAAAGACAAAGAATTTCTGGAGTGGATCTCCTCCAGCGCCCAGAACATGCTCTGCGAATTCGTAACCACCAAAGAGCGCTCCAAAATTCTGCTGGAAGCTTCAAGAAAGGAGTTCAGCGGTCTTATTGTTGGAGTGGGCAAAGACGGAGAAGACAAAGCGGTCTCATTCTTGAATGAGATCAGAAGTCTGCCTACCAACAGAAACATACCGGCTTTGTTTGTCCTGGAAGAAGGAATGAAATCGGCAAAGCTGAAGAGTGAAAAGCCCAGGGGTTCACTAATTTTGCAGAAGCCTATCGGTTTGGACAAACTAGCCAACGCAATAGGCACCCTTATCTCCGACTCCTTCGAGCAATACCGGGCTCTGGTCGTCTCCGAATCGCCCCAGACAACAGCAAAGCTGGCCAGCAAGATGGAGCGAGCAAATATAGAGTCAAAGTTTGTTCTAAGACCCCAGAGAACCCTGGAGTTTCTCTACGATTTCGAACCGGACATGCTCCTGGTCGATACGGAGCTGTTCGCCATAAGCCCTCAGGAACTCTGTAAAAGCCTGCGTAACTCTTCTCGATGGGACAATATGTCCATCTTGCTCTTCAGTTCAAAGGGCAAAGAGATCGACCAGGACAAAGTGGCTCAATGGTCGGCGGACGAATCTCTGTCGCTTGATGGAGACGGAGATGAAATCGGAGAGAAAGCGAAGAATATCGGCAAGCGAACCCGGGCTACTGCAGAGGCTGCGGGAAGAGATTATCTAACAGGACTTTGCTTGCGAGACAGACTCTACGACAAGTACATTCCCCAGCTAGAAGACCCGGACAGCGTCACGACAAACCTCACTTTCGCCTGGTTGGACATCGGCAAACTTAAATCCATAAACGACACCTACGGACACGCGGCCGGAGACAGGGTTCTAGTAACCCTCAGCTCCTTTCTGCATCAGCGATTGAGCAACCGCTCCGCCCTGGTCTGCCGTTGGGCAGGGGACGAGATAGTGCTCGTGGTTAAGGGTCTGAAAGAAGATATCGAAGCGGAGATCAAGAATGCCGTGTTAGATTTCTCCTTGATTAAGATCCCCAGTCTCGACAAAACCGTTCGAGTCTGTGCCGGTATAGCCCACTTTCCGGAAGACGGCAAAACCGTTGATGAATTGCTAGACCTGGCCAACTGGCGTTTACACAGCGCCAAGAAAAACGCCAGCAATGTCTGCGCAAGCTGAAATCAAACCATAGCAGTACAAGCGAGCCTCAATATCATAATACCTCCATTGGTATCATTCTCGATTAGCAAGAGCCCGTACAATCATTGCCTGAGAGCTTCTCGCAATATCAAAGAAAATAGAACCCTATTTTTAATCTCTCTCTTATAGCTAAGTATATTGTTTTAGAAGCTTTTGAAGTCTAGGGTGAAAAGTACATTCCATCCCATTCTTTAACCGGAGAAACACTTAAAGCAAAGTCTTCCCCTCCATTAGAAATACAAACCGAGTCACAGCCATGACCCGGTTTGTACCGTCTGTTTGCGTCCATTATTGATTCCGCATCTCTTGAGAGATCGGAAACTTTCGAACTTCAAATCCCCAAGGAATTTGACTATGCCTATTGTCTTCCTGTCCCTTCACTTTCTGCTTCTTTCCAGTCTTGCCGCCCTGCTCATTGCCCGGGTGCTGAACGTGAACGAGAGCATTTTCCAGTTCAAGGGAGGCACCGGATCCGCCTTCTGCTTCGGACTCACCTACAGCTTTCTCAGCTACCTGGCTTTGATTGCTGTGGGAATGAGCGGCTTCATCGGCGAAGACGGTCTCTCCACGGCCCAGAAGTGGATCCTGAATATCGGCTGGGTGGCAGGTTCGACGCTCTTCGTCAACCTCTACGCCTACTTCAGACCAGAGACCCTGGTCATTCGAGAACGTATGGTCACCCTCTTCATCGGCATCGCTCTCTTCCTCGCCCTCGTTGTCGCGACGCTCTGCGTGGGCTTTCTGCTCTAGTCATTACCCCTGGGTAACCAAACAACTGGAGCTGAGAACCAGCAAAAAACCGTATCGAACATCAGGAACATTCCAACTAACATCTTCGGTTGAGCCTCAAAGAAAGGAACTCCTAGAGAACGCCGATTCATCAACATCCAAGGGTCAAGATATGCAACACGAAAATTTCTGGTACTACGTGGTCGCCGCTGTGGTCGTCCTGGGCATCATCATCCTGCGACTGGCACGCAAAAATCGACACGAATACCGCTACAACGACTATTACTACCAGGATATGGGATTGGCGCCGATACCGGTTTACTCCGGCCCCTCCGCCGGCAATCCAGCCAACATCCGTCAAGACCAGGCGCACAACAGCTCCCAGACAGACTTCAATTTCTACGAGAGAAGATTCATGAACGAAGTCGACAGGATTCTGGAGCGCTGCCAACAAGCCTTCAACCGAGACGATCTGGATGAGGCGGAACGCCTGGCCGAATCCGCGCTCAGAAAAGTGGACAGCAATCTGGGCAGGGATCACTGGTACGCCTTCCACGCTCTGGGTTGGTTGGGACAACTTCGTTATCGAGCAGGATACCTGGTGGAGGCACGGGAATACTGGGAGAAAGCAGTTCAGGTCGGAAAGGAATGGCCCAGAAAGTTGGGTGACGATCTGGCTCGCACGGAAGATGATCTCGATCGCTGTATCACCATGCTGGGATTCTAGACCGGCAAGCCAGACTGAATTCTCCTGTTCACCTCGCAAGCACGAAACAAAAGAAAAGCACCAGGGAAGGTGCTTATCTTTTGTTTCTTCAGCTTTTACTATCAGATTTAGTTGTATCTAGATCCTACCGGATCTAGGCAAATATTTCCGCCAGGAAATTCTCCATGGATTTGAAGGAACGCTTCTCGGCGCACTCCTTGTAGAGGATGCCATTCTCAGGCATGTTGGCCTGGGGATTGGTAAAAGCATGGACCGTATTTCCATAGGCATGGATCTGCCAGTCCGCTCCGGCCTGGCTGAGCTCTTTGGCAATGCCTACCATACTGTCTGGAGTAGCCATAGGATCATCATAGCCATGCAGAATAAGGACTTTAGACTCTATCTTCTTCTGTTCTCCTATCTCAGGAGGAGCAAAAAGTCCGTGGAAGCTAACCACACCCTTGACACCATCAGCGACACTACGAGCAAGATCCAGAACACAGAGACCACCAAAGCAGAAGCCGATGGCGGCTATCTTGGTCGAATCTACATGGGGAAGCTTCTTCGCCGCATTGAGAGCGATTTGCATCCTCGAAAGCAATAATTTACGGTCATCCATGAAAGGCTGCATGAGTTTGGCATTTTCATCCATTGTGCTACCACGCTTGCCCTTCCCGTACACATCGATGGCAAAACCTACGTAACCAAGCTCAGCAAGCATGGCGGCTTTCTCTCTTTCAAAATCACTCTGACCACCCCAGGCGTGACTGACAAGAACGCAGGGTCTTTTATCCCCGGTGGAATCATCACAGGCTACGTAACCTTCAAAAGTTTCGCCAGCATCCGTGTAATCGTGGAATTCTTTTTTCATAGCTTTACTACCAACTATAATATTAACGTCGAACCGAAGCAAAGCTTATCAAATCTGCAGCAAAATTCCGGCTTCAACTCCTCAAATTCAAAAGCATGGATTTCGGCAAGCCAAGATATATGAACCTCGCTAAAGGAAAGCTTTCGCGAGTTGAGCAAGGTTGTCATTCACTAATCTAAAAATTGTGAATTCCCAATACTTTATCCGTAAACCGCGGCCACCTAATACTTTCAAGAATTCTGTAACTAATTTTGAACATATAAAGCTCTTGATAGCGTCATTGTTCTACTAAAGAACTTTTGACAGTATCTGCACGTTGTTTCGTCACCTCTTATTTCTTGCAAGGAAACCAAATCCCAAGGATCCCAAAAAACTTAAACCCCACCAAACTCAGGACTTAATCGAGCTCACTCTCGCCCATGGCAGACTATCGGCTCGCTTTTGTTCGGTGCGGTTTCGAGTACAGGGATGTGGTGTAACGAAACAAAAGCTTAATCCAACAACTTCCAATCTCAGTCAAAGGAGGCTTAGATGGAGTTTTTCACAGGCGAGGCGCTTGCTGCGCTTCTCGCCCTGACGGCTCTGGAGATCGTTCTCGGAATCGACAACATCATCTTCATCGCCGTCCTCTCCAACAAGCTACCCGAGCACCAGAGACCGGCGGCGCGACGCTACGGTCTTCTGGGAGCAATGTGTATTCGCATTCTCATGCTGCTCGGACTTACCTGGATAATGGGTCTTACCCAACCCGTATTCACTTTGCTCGAACATGCTTTCTCCTGGAGGGATCTGATCCTCATCCTGGGCGGCGGCATTCTTGTGGTGAAAAGCATCTCGGAAATCTACGAGAAGGTGGAAGGAAGCCACAAAGAGGACAAGCAAGTCGGAGCCGCGGCAAGTTTTGCCATGGTAATCGGCAACATCATGCTCCTCGACATCGTTTTCTCCATCGACAGCGTTATCACCGCCGTCGGCATGGCCGAGCAAGTGTGGGTGATGATCACCGCGGTGGTGATCTCGATCGGACTGATGATGGTGGCGGCCAATCCGGTAGCCAACTTCATCGACCGTCACCCAACCCTCAAGATTCTGGCCATGTCTTTCCTGATCCTGATCGGCTTCGTGCTCTTCATGGAAGGCTTTGGCGAGCATATCTCCAAGGGATACATCTATGCGGCGATGGCCTTCGCCTTCGTCGTGGACCTGCTTCAAATGCGCTTCTCGAGCAACGCTCGTAAAGCGAAAGAGAAAGAGAAGAAGAACAAAGACGGATAAGCGTCAACTACGCCTTTTCCAGGGGCATCCTACATCTCCGGATGCCCCTCCTCCGCCCAGCTTCTAGCTGTCTCAACCGCATCAGGGAAGAGCTGTAATTACTCTCCCCGGAAAGGCTAAAAATGCCTACCGAGAATCGCATTCGCTTCGCCTCCTCACCCGGCTCCATTGTCCGCTGTTATGCTGTATCCAAACCGATGGCCGGCGTCATGGAGACCGTGGTCGCCCATCCCAAAATGGACAGGAACCAGCTTCAAGAGCTGGTCTTTCAGTCGAGGATCACCGCTGAATCCGCCGAAGCGATCGGCAAACTCCTCGAGCTACCTGACCTGACCCATATTGTGCTGCGCCAGCATGACCTCATTATCATGCTGAAAGCCGACACCTGGGACACTGTTCACGATAGAGCGCTTCAAATAATCGGCGAAGTCTATTTCCCGAAGGAAGATGTGGAGATCCAGGATTACTCTGCATGTTCTCAATGCAAGTGCCGGGGCAAGTGCGAAAGTAAGTAAAACGAGCAATCGTTCAAGCAGGATTTTGAGAGTTTGTGGAGGTTCCAGGAGGACCTCCCCTCTCGTCAAACAAACACAAACGGAGTCAAGTCTAAAATGTCACAGAAAGGTTCTAGCAGATCCACTGCCCTTTCCCGATTCATTCCTCTCTCCATATTCCTGGCAGTCTCCATCGCCATCTTCAGCGGCATCACCTATCTGGCGCCCACCTGGGGTGCCGGGGAGGTTCCGACCCTGGAGGCCCTGGGTGAAACCGGCACGCTCAAGGCACTGCACGGTGCGGTGGCTGTTCTCATCGGCTTCATCGTCTCGCTCTTCACCACCATGCTCATGATGCCCCGGTGCACTGTCGACCCGTCGACGATCCCACCCTACCCGCGCTATCCGGCTATGTCAGCACGGGGTGCCGATGATGAGGCCCCGACCAAAGGCAA
>JAUIJG010000275.1 GCA_030431355.1 bacterium | reverse complement strand
TTCAAGAAGTCCTTGACTGTCTTGTACTCCCTGGCTTCTTCCTGCAATTGCTCCACTTTCTGCATGGGCTCGTAAACCACACCAGCAGGAACATTGGCCGACTTGTATATCTCTCTCAACTTCTGGGTTCGCTTCAAAAGATTGATGGTCTCTGCCGGTGGAAGTCCTTCCTGATTCATGGTTCTGACGATACGGACAAGATCATTCAAATCTTTGCAGGCCGAATCGTTGGTAGCTTCATAGTAAATTTCGATAGCTTTCAAGAACGACAAGCTGTTTGCCTCAGCAAAACTGGCAATGGTGCTGGAAAGCTTAGATAGCTTCTGATCCAACTCCCTGGAACGCAGCTGGCATATTCTCTCGAAGGACTGCCTCGCTTTTGGTCCATCGGGATCCATTACCAGACTCAAAAAGGCAAGCACATCGCCTACTTCGTCAGGTACTTCTCCTTCTGCAGGACCAGAAGCAGAGCTTCGAATGTTTTCTTTAAACAGAGCCGCTTCAAGAATGGTGGCATAGGATTGGTTATTCCAAAGAATTGCTATCTCGTGGGGCATCTTTCCACTTTGAACCAGGATGGAAACTTCCTTGGCGACCCACTCTGCTTCTTCTTTCTCGTTCTTTGATTCATTTGGTCCGATGATGGCGTTGCGAGTTTTTGACTCCACTACGATGTTCATATCTTTCGCTATGGTGCGAACTGACATGTTGCCCAAAAGAGCTCTGGCGCTTTTCACTATGGTCTTATGAGATCGCCAGTTATTTTCTAAGGAGTAGCAGCGGGCGTTCGGCATCCTGATGGAGGTCTCCGCCAACACCCGAATTTGCGCTCCCTGGGCTTCGGTTAGCGCCTCATCTTCATCTCCCACCATAAATAGATTGTCCTGGGGATAGGCAAGCAGTCTCACCAATAAATTTTGAGCGGTGGTGCATTCTTGAAACTCGTCCACCAGTACATAGTCATACTTGGAGCTGTACTTTCTTCTCGCCTCCGAGTCCTCGGCCAGGAAGTGGGCGCAAAGAGCTACACAGTCATCTTTGTCAACTTTATTGCTCTTCTTCATCTGGTCGTCGTAGGACTTATATACTTTGGCGGCAAACTGATCAAACTCAGTCTGTCCGTGCTCCTGTACATGCTTGACCGTAACCAAATTAGCTTTGTAGAGACTGATTAGAGCCCGGAGCGAAGACTCTGAAATGTCTTGATTTATCAGTTCAAGCTGAACATCATCGTATTCATTTTTGACCTTTTTCAGAACCCTCTCGAATACACGCTGGGGATTTACCTCACGCTTCAGTGGCGGCTTTCGATTTACTCCGGTGGCATTCTCTTTGAGAATTCGATAGCCGATATCCTGCCAATCCGAGATATTCAGCCTCTGCACGGTCTGCTTGTCGGTCAATATGCCGACCGCTTTCTCCAAATCCGCCCGCGTCTCTTCTGAATGAGTAAATGCTAGAATTCGCTCGGGACTGACTCCTTGAGCAAGAAGATACTCGATTCTGTGAGCTACACTGTAGGTTTTACCGGTGCCGGCACAGCCGGTGATAGCCACCGGACCGCCACCATTGGTAATGGCTAACTTCTGGACTTCGTCATCCTGGGGCAAAGCGGGCAGGCTCGGTTGGTTTTTACCGAATAGAAGCCTCCCCACAGAAGCCTTTTTACGACCCTGTTTCCATATTTGCTCCACCGCATCGGCACAGTTGCTCAAGTCTTCCAGCACTTCGTTGGCGGTGAATCTAATTATCTTCCAGCCATCGCTTAGTAGAACAAAGTTCTTTTTGGATTGATCACTGGTTTGTCCCAGCAAATCGAGGGAGGACAGCTTATCTATCTCTATTGCCAGTCTGTTATTGCCATCAGTGACGGATATATCGAGCTGGTAGTCTCCTAAGATTTGTTGAGAAACTACCGACAATTCCCTCTCTTTAATCGCATTAAAAAGGTGATACTCCGCTTTCAGCATGGGAGGCAGACCTTCCGACTTCACCTGCCTGAACTGATAAAGATCAATCATGCAGGCATTCAAAATCCACATCACTTTGTCCCAGGTTGCTTTATAACCAGCGTATTCAAAGTCTTCACACTGGCTTCCATAGGCAAAAAATTCGTCAATGCCCAGGGGTGTTGTGATTATGCAAGGCTTGTCCTGAAGTAATCGGGGATACAGGATGTAGTGATAGAGATACCAGAGGTGGTGCGGCTGCTCTGGCGCCACCAAATCTTTTACTATCACCACCGGTGAGCCAAGGTAATCAAGCTCTACTGTGCTCACGTATGGTTGCCCGAAAGGACTGTTTCCTATGGCGTTTTGCCAGATCAAATCGGCCTGCTGAGCAATCACTTCCCCGGTAATGATGAAAGGCTCGATGCCTTTACCGCGCAGATTGACAACCGCTGACTCCAGGTAGGCCTCTTGCTCAAGACTGACATCAGTTGCAAACAGGCTTCTGGTTGAAGAGATATATTGCCCATATTCATCCACAAACCAATGCATAGCGTCACGAAAATCCGTGGGCTGAGGCGGCATGCGGCTGGTTTTGATATCTGGTTTGGACACTATATTGAAACTATTCCGAATGATCCAAGATACCCTTGACTACATAAGTAGTTTCAAGAGTACTTCATAAGAAACGTTCCCTTATGCAGTGCTATTTATTCAAAAGATAGTTTCTGATAAATACGGCTTTTAAAAACATGTATAAATAAAAAGGGCTTGCAACAAATGTGAAAATAGCCGAAAACGCCTGACTAGCGGCTTTTCCAGAGTTCTTTATTTACCAGCCACATTCTTGACATATTTCCTTTCGGCCGTGGAATAGTACAATCACATTGGGCTCTTTCTAGAGAGCTGTTCGGTCTAGAAATTTACTAGGTCTACAAGCAATCCTCAAGTAAAGGAGAGGCAACTTCATGAGAGCACTTCTATTTGCTGCAGTTCTGTGTATGGTTGGCGCACCAGCCGTTAATGCTCAAGCTTGTGGTGATGAAGGTAGATACTTCCACCTTAAGCCACCTGAGTATTCCTGGTCTCGTCACAGAAGACAGACTATCCACCGCAAAGCTAAAGCTCTCCGTTGGTACAGAGAACACAATGGCAACGTACTCGTCTGCCCTGGTTCTTACATCGACGGAATCACCCAAGAAGCTGGCAAATAGTATTTATTTCCGTCCACCGAGCGCAAAAACGATCGGTGAATAGGTAACTATCTGGCGGTACAATAAATTTACAGGCCTGTTTAACGACAGGCCGCTTTGCTTTGCTCATATTCTCTTTGGAAACCAGGCTATCAGGGTGCTATTTTCCAGAATCTGGCATTCTGGACTTCGTTATTCCAGGGAATTCCGACCAGACGCTGATTGCCGATAACTACTTTCTTGATCCGACGATTATGTACGATAAGCAGATCCGGCCTTGCTAAATATATCCAGGGCAAATCTTCTGCTATAAGTTTGCCGGCCATCAAATTGTATTTTTGCTTTTCCTCAATGGAAGCGGACTGGGAGCCGTAAGCAATTAACTTATCCATCCTGGGATTGTGGTATTTGGAGTAGTTGAGACTTCCGGTGGTGGACCAAAACATCCTGGGATCCGGTACAGGACCCACAGACCGACTGAATAAGACAAGGTCAAAGTTGCCCTCTTTCAGATACTGGTCTTTCAAAGTCGAGTACTCCACCACCTCAAGCTCTGCTTCCACAGCTCCACGCTTTAAATCAGAGACTATCGCCTGACCGATATCCAAAAAATCGGATACGGTCACTACCCGCAAAGACATGGGCCTACCTCCCTGGACCCATCGATCATTCTCCAATTCAAAACCTGTCGCTTTCAGCTTTCTGAAAGCAGCCGCCAAATTCACCGTGGTGGCTAACTTTTTATTCTCACTAAATTCACTCTCCGGTACATGGGAGAAGTCTCCAAACAATTTTTCGTTGATCGCTTTTCGGTCGATCATCATGGATAAAGACTGCCTGACAGACTTATCTGTATAGGGCCATTTGGAAAGGTTGAATCCGAGAAAGACAACCCTGGCTCCCTTGATTCTCTCCACCTGCAAATCCGAAAATTGCTCCATGAGCCTCGAAGCTTCCCGGCCGTCAAGAGACGCCATATCTATTTCGTTTCGCAGCAAAGCCATGGCAAGTAGTTTTTTGTCCGGGATCACTCTCCAGAAGAGCTGCCGGTAATCAGGTCTGGATTTTTTATCCCAATATCCAGGGTTTCTTTCAAATACTATCTGTTGGCCGGAACGCCACTGCTTAACCTTGAAAACACCGGAAGAGATGGGCTCTCTCTCCCAGTTAAAATCCTTTCCACCGTCAAGTATTCTGGCAGGCAATATCTTCAAATCGACAAAGCGAGACGGAAGAGAGACGTCCTGCCCCCCGAAAGTCACCAGAATTTGTCTGTCCTGGCTATCGATCTTCTTGAGAAGTTGAAAGTTGTTTCGAAAAGGAGATCTGGGTCCACATGCCTCTTTTATAGACCTGACCACATCATCCACGGTTATTTTGGACCCGTCAGAAAAGAAGATATCCTCACGCAAGACAAAGCGATATGTTCTGTCAGAACTGCTATCAGACTTCAATATGGTAAAGCTGGAAGCAAGGTCTGGCTCAATTTGCCCCATCCCACCATAACGCAAAAGACCGCTGTAAACGAGGGATTGAGCGAAGTAAGATGCCGAATCCACACTTCTGAAAGGATTGAAAGTTCTAGGCTCCCAGCGCAAACCGACGGTCACGCAGTCTCTGGAAGAGAATCCTTTCTTCTCCCTTGAAGGATCAGGATCTTTCCGGATGCAAGCCGTCACACAGACAAGCAACATGCTTGCTACCAGAAACCGCTTCAAAAGTATTTCCGGCGATCTAAGGTCCTGCCTGGGAAACAAAATAGAAACATCCCAGCATTACCAACATGGCGCTCGTTACTCCCAGCCAGAAACCAGCTACAAGTATCTGCCAAACGATAAGAGCTTGTCTGGGAGAAAGACTGATGATTATGCCCATTCTATTGATGATGTAGAAGAGCACAGCTCCCACAGTGAACAAAAGTGGAAGCAGTTTGATTCCTGGCGGAACCTGGACGGAGACTGCCACGACCAAACTGATGATACAGAGCACCACCAGAGCTATGGTCACATAGTCGGAAAAACGCTGTTTGACGTTTTCTGCTACGGAAGCTTCGTTGATGTGCTTGATGGCCAGGAAAAAGTTGCGCAAACCCTGACGGCGAGGCGCCTGGGCCATATCTTTTCCAGATGCGGATTCAGAACTCAATTTGTCTTGGTTAGGTACGTCGGCCTGATCAGACACTTGTTTTCCTCCGGCAACTCTCTAACTAATATAACTCTGGATTATCACCAAAACTATTATTCCCGATATTTAAGCATGAAATATCGGGGTTTTTAAGCTTTTTCTTCTTCCGAACTATCTTCAGCCTCTTCATCGCTTTCGTCGGCTGTTTCGTTATCTTCATCGTCTTCAACAGCGACAAAATTATCATCACTATCTTCGAAATCTTCTGACGAAGAATCCTCATCGGCTGTAGATTTATCAGATCCAGCTTCTTCGCCGGGTAATCCTTCAAAGCTGATAACTATGTGTCGATCCGGTCCCTGGCCTTCGCTCTGGGAGGACAGCTCGGGAAAGTTCTCTTGAATATAGTTGTGAACCAGACGTCTCTCGTAAGGGGACATGGGGTTCAGATCAAATCTTTCTGCTTCCCCGTTAAGAACAGCCACAGCACCTTCCTTAGCCTGTTCTTCCATGGTTCTTCTACGACGGGTTCTGTAGTCCAAAACATCAACAACAAATGGTCCACCTTCAATGGCATTTGTTTTGCACATCTGCCTTACCACGAACTGAAGGGCTTCCAGGGTCTGACCATTCCTACCGATAAGCATTCTGGCATCATCTGCTCGGCAATCAATCCGATAACAAGTCGTGGTGTCATCCAACTCTTCCTCTATGACACTTGCTTCGATATCAAGAATAGCCAGAATTTTCTCCAGATAGGATTGGGCACTATCGCCAAGTTGACTCATACTCATTTTTTCTTCTTCTTTCTATTCCTTCTCTTCGTTTTTGAAGATTTAGCGGTACTGACAGTAGCTTCATCCCCCTTGGCATCATCGGCGATATTCAGTTTGCCTTCTTCTTTCTTTTTGGCTATAGCTACAACTTTGTTGTCCTGGCCTTCTTTATTACCGCCGCTGGATTTGGATTCAGTCTTTTTTTTTCCGTTGCCTCCGGCAGGGGGGAGATCATCATCATCAAGAACATTGATGATAGGTGGTGCCGGTTTACGCATCAAAATCCAGGTCTGGAATGTCTGAATGATGTTAGACACAACCATGTAGACTAACACACCCACAGGCAGAGGGATAAAGAAAAATGTGCCTGTTAAGACAATGGGCATGAATTTCATGGTGTCTTGCATTACCCTTTGCTGCTCATCAAGAGGCTCGTCCTTCTTGGCGGTGGTGCCTTGATTGAGCTTGGAAGAAAAATACATGGTGATACCAAAACCGACAATCAAAAGCAGGGCATCAAAGTTTTCCGGCTTCAGCAGTTTGACTCCGGTTGCCACTTTACCCAGGCCGTTGATAAACAGGAAAGACTCATCTTTTGCTATCCCGTGGATCATGGCGACAACTTTATAATCACCTTCCTTCTGGAAAGTGGCATGGCCTGTTTTGGCATCAATTGAAGCAACGTCCGCATCGACTTTTTTATTGTCTTTGTACAGTTCCCAGGTTGGTGCGTAGTCGGGAGCAAGGGTACCGTCCACGGCACGGCTGCCGAAGTCCACATCCTCACCCTGTCCCACAGTCACCTGACCGGGAAAGACTGTCACTTTCGCCACCGAACCATCGCGACCCACATAAGGAAGCTCCCCTCCGCTGGTCTCTTTCTCTACCTTTCTCTCGACTTCGGAGCCGCTCTTCACCTTAACGTGCGCTTCGATCGGCTTGTCACCGAAAGGCGGTCCGCTAAAAGTCGCAAACAGAGCCAGGAAGATAGGAAGCTGAATTAACATAGGAAGACAACCACCCACAGGGTTGGCTTTGTTTTTCATCATCAGCTCGGCGAGCTTTTTCTGGAGGATCTCGGGCTGGTCTTTATAACGCTCTTGAACCTGTTTCATGATCGGACTGATCTTGCTCATCTTTTGCATGGACTCAGTCTGCTTAGCCACCAGGGGCCACATAAGCAAACGAACAATCACCGTAAGAGCGACGATGGCCCAACCATAACTATGAGTAGCCTGG
>JAUIJG010000274.1 GCA_030431355.1 bacterium | reverse complement strand
TAGCCACGGTCTCATCCACAAGCCAGGCAAGGGGTAAAACCCTTGTGTTTTCAAAGATTCGGACCGCCGAGTCTTCCTCTGGATCTCGCTCCAGGAAATGCTCACTATCCTCTTGGATAGAGCTGATGATGCTCCGGTAAACAGGGTCTAAGTCTGGAGAATCTTTTGGTGTGATTACAAATCTCACTGCCATGATATCTAGATTTAGTGCCGCTCTGGGGAGCGGCTTGTCCAGCATGCCGCCGGGAGTGACTCCCATTAGATTGCGGTAGCGTTTCGGCAGTAGTGGTTGGTAACCGGAAGCGGAGGAGAGCCGGAGTAGTCTATTGCTGTTGGGAGGAATCTCTTCCGGGTTGCCATCTATCCCGCGAACTGAAAGAAGTCTTTGATTCCTTCTCCTTAAATCCCGGGTTATCTCGGCAAGCTGAGAGTCTAAGGGCGGTGATATGGCTGTTCTGGAGTTAAATATCCAGGGGGCAACGTAGAAGAATAGAACTAGCTCCATTAGGACAAGGGCTGGAATCAAGCTGATGAAAACTTTGTTTTTTCTTGCATTTGCTGCCAAGAACAGTACTACCGAAGATACTATAAATATTGAAAGTTGAACCAATATTGAGGGACTGAGAAGATCTTCGTATCCGAGCCTGGTACTTCGTATAGGTGCGATTAGAGATGTGGCTGCCAGGACAGCGGTTAAAGCAATGGCGCAGGTAGTAACTTTCGTGCTTGCCAGGTATTTGCTGAGAGAAGAGACACCAAAGCTGGTGAGTACCGCCAGCGATAGGTTGAAGAAGAGGAGCGCTCTTGTCGGGCAGCGGAAGTAAGAGAGCCCTGGCAGATAGAAAGCAGGAATCGAGAAGAAGGTGGAGTCTCCCAGGGCGAAAACCAGTGAGACAATAGCTACCGCTGTCCAAAACCAGATTGCTTTTCTCTTCCTTTGCGCGAGGATTCCGGTCAGACCAAGGGCAATTGCCGTGCTTCCCAGAAAAGCTGCTGTTGATTGGAAGTCCCATTGCCCGAAATAGGTTTTTACACCCAGAGAATTCAGGAAGTCGATTTTTTCGGCGCCGTGGTCGATACCAAATATGGTAGGAAAGAATACAGATGCTATCTGAGCAAGAGGCAAGTTGTAGCTGGTAAAGCTACCGAAGGGAAGGTTCCCTCTGGTGCATTGCTCTGACAACTCCAGCATTGGCATCAGCGATATAGCGCAGATCAAAGGAGCGAGCGAGAGAATTGCTACTGTCGTCAGAAGAAATTTGCCGGCTTCCCTGCCTCCGAGGCTTAGAGCCTGCGCGCCGATGAATAGAATGTATAAGTAGTAGGAATAGACCAGGGTCTGGGGGTGCCCGGCAAGTATGGAGCAGCTCAGACCTGCTATTGCTATGAGAGACCATTTGGCAGTCGCTTTGTTCTTCTTTAGCTCGGTGAAAGCCCAGAGTACTAGAGAAATAGAGGCGGCGGCGTGAATAATAGGAATATGGCAGAGGTTGCTTACCATGAATCCGGATAAAGAAAATAGTAGCGCTCCGGTAAGCGCACCAATATTGGTGCCGCCAGCGCTTCGGAGGAAGCCGAAGGTGAAGTATGCGGCCATGACATATGCCGAAACCACAAATAAATTGAAGCCGGTGACGGTCTTTGGAAATAGATATCTGACCGGATACCAGAGCTGAGCCTGGGGATCGGCTATAAGGGGATAGCCGCCCAATATGTCTCGAGTCCAGATTGAAAATGGCGCGAAGAAAGAGGGTATCGATTGGAACCAGGCGTCCCCTGGGGCTAGCAGTCTTCCGGATACAAAAATCGGAGAGAAAAATAAAAGGAAAAGGAGCGTGAAAAGTAAGAGTGGTCCCGGGCCTCTTGCAATGATACTTACTCTGTCACTGAGTTCTTTCGACATTTCGGTCCGACATCTCTGAAGAACGGTGTGGTTTCTTACCTGTCTACGATATCTTCTTTTCATGTCTTCTTCAATCTCTACCTTACAAATCTCCTCAGTTCTGTGCAGCTGCAGCCCTTGCTGTCCACTGGACAATAAAGAAAATGGAGAGAGAGCCGACCTGATTTAATAAACTGATTCGGAGCACCTGATAGGATAAGGTTTTCCTGAGCTATCGCTAGTTTCATGAGGTAAGAAGCATGAAGAGACGCAGACTGGGCAAAACCGAACTTGAAGTTACTCCTCTATCATTCGGCTGCAATGTTTTTGGCTGGACCGCAGACAAAAATATGGCTTTTCGCCTTCTAGATACTTTTGTCGATGCCGGATGCAATTTGCTTGATACTGCCGATGTCTATCCCGTATGGCATCCAGGCAATGTAGGCGGTGAGTCCGAAGCCATAATAGGAGAGTGGTTGAAGAGCACCGGTAAAAGAGATCGAGTCCTGATAGCCACCAAAGTCGGTATGAAGATGAGTCCCGAACTCGGGCGGGAGAGCCTCTGCCGGGATTATATATTTAAGTCCGTGGAAGATTCGCTCAAGAGGCTCCAGATCGACTGTATCGATCTCTACCAGGCCCATAATGATGATCCTGACACCAGTTTGGAAGAGACCCTCGATGCCTTTTCTGAGCTGATCAAACAGGGAAAAGTTCGTTATATCGGAGCGTCGAATTATAAGCGGGATCGATTGCAGGAAGAATTGTCGGTCAGCAGTAAGAACGGCCTGGCTCGTTACGAGAGCTTGCAGCCGGAATATAATCTCTATGCTAGAGAAGACTATGAGTCACAGCTTGAGGGATTATGTGAGGAGGCGGGTATTGGAGTAATTCCCTATTACTCATTGGCAAGCGGATTTTTGACAGGCAAGTATCGCTCAAAAGAGGATTTAAATAAGAGTCCTCGTGGAAAGCGTGTTGAACGTTATTTAGATGAGCGGGGAGAGAAGATTATCGAGGCACTGTATAAGGTGGCAGGAGAATATAGAGTGACCCCGGCCCAGGTGGCTCTGGCCTGGCTCATTGCCAGACCTAGCATTACTGCCCCCATAGCAAGCGCCAGTAAGCTTGAGCAGATGCCGGATCTACTTGGTGCTGTAGAGCTTGAATTGAGTAAAGATGCAATAGAGTGTCTCAATGGGGCGAGCCACTATGCTTCGCTTCCCTCGGGAGTTAAATCTTGATCTACTCCTCTCTTCAAAGAACTATGCGCGAGAGCGTAATAGCAGATTGCGCCCGGAAAATATTGGATCTTCAGCGATCTCGATCTGGTATTCAAATAGTCGGCATTGATGGAGTCGATTGCTCGGGCAAGTCTACCTTTGCCCTGGAGTTGGCGGAAGAGCTAAGAAAGTCCGATAGAAAGGTTTTGGTAAGTTCGATTGATGGCTTTCATAGACCTTCCGAGATGAGATACGCCCGCGGCGAGTTTTCCGCGGAAGGGTACTATCATGACTCTTTTGACTATGACAAGCTCAAGAAGACTTTGCTGGAGCCTCTGAAATCAGGCAATATTCCTCTTACTGTACAGACCAGGAGTTTTGACTTTCGAGCCAATCAGGCTGTCGATGATCAGTTCGAGACTGTTGATAGCCTAGAGGCAATATTGATTTTTGAAGGCGTTTTTCTCTTTCGTCCGGAAATTCTTGATTTCTGGGACTTCAAGATATTTCTCCATGTTGACTTTGAGGTCAGTTTCAAGAGAGGTATGGTTAGAGATCTTGATTTGTTCGGCGAGAGAAGCGCCGTGGAGGAGAAGTATTCAAGGCGATACATTCCCGGTCAGAAGCTCTATCTAAGTGAAGTGAACCCTTCTAAGAAAGCGGATCTTGTTATAGATAACAATGACCCCCTTCGACCCTCTGTGGGCTTTCCTGCTTAGGAAGTTAGAACGCAAATCCCCTCAAGTTATAACATTCCGCCTTGACGGGCAATCTGGATAATACCGCGAAAGTGCTTTGCCAAGTCACTATCAGGTTCCACGTAGTCCATTCTGGCACAGGTGTTTTCCAGGTCTAATATGCGCCATTCGGCTAGCTGCATTCTGGCCTGGGCTCCTAAAATCTTGAAGCTGTCTAGATTTACCCGGGCGCCTCTTTTGAGGAGATCTCTGCAATGCTCCAATTCTCCTCGGGTCAATTCCATGGTGGCCAGGTAGGCATAGGGCCATTCGAATCCAGGCTCGATGCTGATCAGGTCACGGTAGATATCTCTCGCCTGGTTTGTATTTCCTAAAAGGTTGTATCTGGCAGCGCTCAACATTTTTTCGTGAATCTGTTGACCCACGTGCTTTCTAGGAACCCTTGATTTTAGTTTGGCTCGAATATCACGCTGAAGACTCTCAATCGCCGTCGATTTGAGAGCTGTATTCAGAGCTTCTCTTGTCGGCTCTGGCAATCCTATCTGCTCGTATTTGCCTGCCATGGTGATGTATTCTTCTGCGCTTTTGCCTGCCGGGATGCCGTGAACCGGCAGGCCGAATGCAGGGAGAACATAGTCTGCGATGGTTTTATCTATTGTTTCTTGAACAGTATTGTTTAAAAGAGAGAAGGCAGAAATAATTCCGCTTTTGACTTTCTTTGCCGGTTCAAACTGATCCAGATATTCGCTAGCCTGGGAAGCCGTCGCAGAAATCAGAGTACCGGCACTATTTTCGATACTACTTTTGAATTCCTGCACATACATTAGACCGCCCAAACCGGTCATAAGGAGTGCCATGCGGCGTTTCCCTTCCTCGGACAAGTGTTCATTGGGAGGTTGTCTCTCGACCAAAAATTTTGAGGCTTCGGTAGACTGACGAATCCAGCACAGGGTTTGATACCGGAGCGTCAGTTTAAAATACTCCTGATAGTCTCGATCAGTTGGTACTTCTTTTGGTGGCAGCACGTTAGTGGTCTCAGTCTTCTTCTTCGGCAAGCATCATGAGGAATTGCTCTGCTGTAGGAAGTCCAGGTGCATCGTTGTCCGCCACTTTTTCTGTTTGCTCATCTTGTTTCATGGTGGTCGACGAGGAGACTTCCGCTTTCTTCTGATCAGGGTTTGCATTTCTGTGATGCCAGCTCTTCTTCTTCAACTGGCGTTCCAGAACACTGCGTCGCAAGTCTTTCCTTTGCTCGTCGTTCAGCATCTGCCAGGAGTCAAGGAAGCAGTCGATACGCGATTTTGAAATTCTCTCTTTTCTCTGCAGCAAGTCGGCATGCAGTTTCATTGCTTCTTTCCTGTTAACTTCCGGTTTAGTGAGCATGTTGAACAGATTTCTATAATCGACCCGGAGTAAGGCTTTGTCCTGTGCTATCTCCTTTTCGTACTGATTTTTACGATCGACAAGTTTTTCCAGCTGTTCATCCGACAAGTTTGTCCTGGAGAAAAAGGACGGCCGCCTGTCTGAGTTCGACTCCGAACCATATCTACGGGCGATGAATCGGTCATGTGAACTGTTCTGGGCATCGGCTGGGACAGCCTGAACCATCAAAAGAGCAATTAGCGCGAAAAGGCAGTTAGTCGATTTCATGAAACAAATTCCGAAAAGTGAATCTTCTGATTATGCCAGATCTAAGCCACTTTTTTGAGGGCAGTAGCCACTCTAATTATCTGCTTATTGAGCTCCTCTATTCTCTCTCTTACGGATTCGTCCACTATCTTTGTGTTTTTGAAAGCATCACGGTCGGCGTAAACAAAGGAGGGAACAATCATGCAGCGGAAGTCTAGCATCAGGCTGTTTGCCAGGCCCATTACCGACATATAGCTGGAGCGCCCTCCTGCGGCGCAGAGGAATCCCACTGTTTTCTCGGTCCAGGCTCTACCGGTAAGCTCGATGAAATTTTTTGCCATGGCTCCGGAAGCATAGTTATAGATTGGTATAGCCATAATAATTCCATCGGCTTTCTCAACCATGGATTTAACCCTTGGCAGGTCCTGGTGGCCGTAGGCGCTATCGCCGTCACAAAAGGGTAGGTCATATTCTTTCAAATCAAGCCACTGACAATTAGTGGATTTTTCCAGGAGTTTGAAAGATTCGTCTGCCATGATTCTGCTTTTGCTTTCGCCATTGAGGCTGGTACTGATTACCAGAATATTTGTCTTCATTTTGCCTGTTTCCTTATATGTAGGGATTGAATGGGTGATCGAGGCAATGTGGAATAAATCCAAGTTTAGAATAAGTCTAAACGGTTGCTTCCCTTTTGTCAACTCTCCATCGCCTGTGCTTGCCTTGCATCATATTTTTACTTAGTAGCTTTTGATCACGGTTCTATAACAAGCAGGCCTTACTATCTCTCTTGAACCGTGAATGTTCTACAAAGGAGACCAGGAGGTTTTTTATGCCGCGTTTTGATAAGGAGATGGTTTTTACGATTGTGGTGGTTGAGACCGCCGCGATGATGATGTTTTTTGGTTTGAAGATAGACCACGATACTCTTGAGCGGGAGATGGAGTTGGCCACTGAGATTGAGTCCAGCGCTCCAAATTCTGTGGACTACAGTATTTTACGCAATTCTCGGCGAGTAAATACGGTGCCGGATTCCGTGGGCAACCCGTTGTTCGGGTATGCCCTGGAACGACTGTCTAAATAGTTCGGATAGTTTGAATTTTATACCGCTGAGCCCACAGGCTGATTGATCCAATCCAGGGCTTTTTCGTACTCTTCGCTGGAAAATGAAATAACCTCGCAGGGCATCATGGCTTCACCGAGCCTGGCTGCCCAGGTTGACCAGCTTGGTCCGCCTACGATAGCGATCTTCTCAAAGTCGGTTCTATGCTTGATGCCGAATTTGGTGTCATCCCACATGGCTGCTGGTTCGATTCCATGAAATTCTTTTCCGAAATCAATCAGTAATCTAGCTCGTCCGCATTCTTTTATGACAGATTCGAGAGTCGGAATCAGAGTTCTCTGGTAATCTTCATGGGTTAATTTGTCACTGACCTTGAATACCATCAAGTTGTCTTTGCTGTCTGATGTTACCTCGATGGAGTCTGTTTTTGCAGACCTGAGCCAGTCAAGAGCTTTCTCTTTTTCATTCAATTTGTAGAAGCGAGTTTTGCAGTGGAAAGCTGGGGCGAAGAACTTACTTATCTGATGAACCCACTCTTCATCCGTGACCACAGCAGCGTGGCTTATGTCTTTTTGATGTTTAAGAAGCTCGCCAAGTAGTTTCTCACGGAGGATTTCCAGGTCGAAGCCTTCGTAAGATTTGATCTCCTTCAGGACTCGAACAGTACCATGCTGGTCGAGGAATTTTAGAAAGTTCTCTGCCAGTTTGTGATAGTCTTCTGCGTCAATTTTTCCGTCTATGGAGAACTCGATTATATTGCTCTCTGGAATCTCTTTATATTCGATCATGTTTAAGCTCCAGGTGGTCGTCGGTCACTATT
>JAUIJG010000273.1 GCA_030431355.1 bacterium | reverse complement strand
GGATGAGAAAGTGCCGAACTAAATGTTAGCGGTATTGCCTTACCATTCTCCCCTACAAGATTTCTCACCCACCATGTACAGAACAAGCGAACTCGAACCAGATAAGACCCCCAGTGCAAACCGGAGCGATGCTGAAAAGCTGGCTCAGTATATGGTCGACAAAGGAATGATTGATAGATCCCTTGCGGAGAAAGCTCTTACATTTAGTCGGCACGAAAATATCGAATTTGACGAAGCACTCCTCATCTTAGAAAAACAAAGTAGCGAAGAGTGCACTTCAACCCGTAGCCATATTTCAGGCAAAGAAGCAAAACTGTTGAGAAGACTGATAGACAATGATCTGCTCACCAGCGAGATGGCGGCTGAAATCGCCAGGGATTCCCTCAATCTGAAGATATCCACGCTCAACATAATGAGCAGAATAAAAGATCTTGCCGTGGAAAAAGAGTTCGAAAGAGAAGCGCTGGAACTTTTAGCCAAAGCAGGCATAGTGGAAACATCCGACTCGAGCTGGCAAGAAAAAGACCTCTGGCAAATAGAGAATCTCTTCCGCCCTCTTGTAGTCCAGGTCATCAAAGGTAGGCTCTCAGGTAAACTCGAGAAGGCAGCTCTGGAATGCGCCCATCTAGTATCCGAAGGCGAGATGTCGAGACAGGAAGCGGTGCTCATCTTGCGTCATATGTTGGAGAAGAAAACAGGACTGAAAGAGGCAGCCTATGAGCTGGGATTTGCCTACTACGATGAAGATGAAATTCCGGCGATAAGCCTGAAAGAGAGTATTAAGGATCATCTGAAATACTGCTTCAAAAAGATTGGCTGGAGACCCGCGCTGCAGACCTAAAATAACCCAAAGTTTTATCCCTGGATATAAAACAGGTTCCTGACCAAAGCTGTGAAGCTCGGATAGGAACCTCGTTTTATATGTTGAAATATCGGAATCCCGCATCCAATCAAATATATCTGCAAATATTTTTCAATGGACCTCAAAAGAAAGAGCACCTTCTCCCGCTTATCATAAGCCTTTCCGCGGTTTTATACGCACTTTCGCTATATGAAGATTGCCAATAGACCGACACCCTTGAAATCCTTATAGTAGAGGTAGCTTAGATTTACTGAGCCGTACTAGAACTTTCTAGAACTTACCAACCTTACTAAAACCATCAGCAACCCCCACTTACTATTAACTGGAGGCATCATCATGCATCTCCCAAGACAAAACGCCCAGGGCTTGAACAAACATACGGTCATAACTCCACCTTGCCGGGATAAGAGAGTCAAAATCGGCATTCTTCTATTAGAAGCAAGAATGGTTTCCTCCACAGTTCTCAACCTGTCGGTACAGACCGCTGAAGATATGAACAAACCTCTCGGTAGAGTACTGGTGGAAAACTGCCGCATAACAGAACTGGATCTCGAAAATGTTCTCTTAGCCCAGTCGATGATCGAATCAGGATTACTCGATAGAACAGACGCGGTAAGCGCCCTGCGTTACGCCCGCGACCAGAGCCTGCCTTTTTCCCGGGTAACAAAATGGCTTGCTCTTGGCGAAAAGACTGTCTCCAATAACGAAGACTTGATGATTGAATTGCTTTTGGGCTCAGACATGACCGATTCCAGATCGGTGCAAGAAGCCAAAAGAATAGCCGTCGAAAGAGACATGACCGTGGCTGGAGCCCTTCTAAAAATGCGTGCTGTCTCCTTCTATGCCGTCAACATGGCGGTGGAATGTATGAAACTCATCCTGGACAACAGGCTGAACAAAGCACAGTCCCTCAAACTGCTAAGACTCGCTAAAGACAGTAACTATGATCTGGAAACCGCCTTTGAGAAAAGCGGCATCTCCGCCAAAAACACCCTCTCTAAAATAAAAATAGGAGACATTCTCCTGAGCGCCAGAATAGTTTCCGAAACAGAGCTTTTAAGCAGCCTTGAAAGATCCATAAAGGACAACCGCCTTCTAGGAGAACTGCTCATAGAAGCAGGCATCCTCTCAAAAGAATTGCTGGATGAGTCCCTCTTCCTCCAGAGGCTCTGCCAACTCGAACTGATGACTCGACAAGCGGCAGCGAAGCTGATCAAAAAAGCCCATGAATCAGGACGCTCTGTCAAATCAATTACTAAAGAGATGGGCACTTTCAGAGATAACCCTGCCACCTTCAACGGTGCCATAGAGTTGCTCACCTCGGCGGAACTTACAGAAGAAAGCTCTATCTGCTCAGCGGTAAAACACTACAGCGACTACGGCATGGACCCGCTACACGCGCTGGTCTCCCGTGGAGCGATCAGCGTTGAAGTGTACAAGGCAGCAGTGGAACTGGCCAACATGATCACAAATGGTGATATTGAAGAGCAACAAGCTGTTCGAGTGCTGTATCAATGCGAGCTGAGCAAGTGCTCCTTTAGCGAAGCCATGGAGCAACTCTCCATCAACTGCTATCAGAAACAAGAGTCCAGGCAAGAACAATCGATAACCAGCGGTCTCGAGAAAAAATTCTCCTTACCCAATTTAGTAAACTCGGTAGAATTTCTGCTTCTGGCAGCGGTGGTTGTTCTTACCACAACCGCTGCCTTCTTTCTCAATCTCCATGCCACAGAGCTGGTGGTGGCAACCGGAGCGATATTCATTCTGGTTGTTTCAATATTTGCAAGCGTCTCACTGATCCGCATGAGATCCAAAAGAATGCAAGCCTGCCACCAGGAGATCGACAACCGCATAGAACAAGCTAAACAAGAGATAAACAGGCTGAAAAGACTGAAGCAACTCTAATTTAGTGTTCAACAAATGAAATTCTCAATCACTCCGAAGTCGCTTCGACTTTGGAGTTGATTTCAAACTTCAAATTGAACTCGATGGGAGATGACATCAAAGCCGGCACCGGAAGGTCGCCGAGCCTGATCTCAATACCCTTCAACTCGATCTTATCTTCACCGGGCTCGGATGAAAGCGTCCAACTCACCTTCTGATCTGGCTCCAATACACAGCCCAGGGAGATAGTCTTATCCTCCTCCGGACGGCGATCGATATAGTAACCGAGAACCGTCATCTCCACAGCTTCCATATACTGCATTAGAATTACGGGATTGAGAGTAGCGATAACCGCCTCTTCCTCGGTAACGATCTCGGCGTCGAGGACTTTGCCCAGCCCCTCGGCATGCTCTATCTTAGGAAGCTCCGGAATATGATCCAGAGTCTCGGGAACAGGAAGAGAAGCAATCTCCGGACTCTCCTCGTACCACTCGACCTCTATCTTGCCTCCCGGTTGTGCTCCCACAGAAGCTTCTTTGCCGGTCATCAGAGCGTTTCGCAACTTCTCCCAATCTTCTGTTTTTAAGCTCAACAGGAAGCTATCCTCAATAACCTGGGCGTTGGTGGCATCTTGTTCCGGAAAGACCAGCAAGGAGCAACCTGCCACCCTGGTGCCGTCACTGCCCGGAGGAGTGATTGCAGAAGGTCCGTTCTCCATGGTAGCTTGCCAGACAAGCATGGCGTTGGCCGCGGGATCTATATCGCAGCCGATGGTGAAGGGAGCCTGTACGGGCAACTGCTTTAAAAATTCGCGAATATATTCGTGGGTGCCTTTGCGACAAAAGATCTTGAGCTTATCCACACAAAGACAGACCCGAATATGGGGAATGTTCATGAATGGAACTTTGGCAAGAATACTTTCATCCATCTCACTGGAGAGCTTCTCGTTAACGGTGGATTCCCGACCAAGATCAACCCAGGGAGGGCATGGATAGTGATTGTATGAATGCCCTAAAAGAGAGACCACCCGGGTGAGACCGAACTTTTTAGCTATCTCCAGCTCATCTTCGGTGAGCAGAATACAGTTGAGCATATTGTCCGTGTCTTCCGGACCGTAGAGTCCCAACGGACGGACATAAGCCAGCGCTTTGAACTTGGGGTCTAGAAATCCGCCGTCACCAAATTCGGTGATATCCCCTTCCATAAAAACATTTTGCTCCAGGGCAAAACGTCTGACGGTGAGAAAGAAGCCAAGCACATCTGCAGGATAAGCATTTTCCTCCTGGTCATCGCCCTTGCGCACCAACATGGCAAGTTCACGTTGGCCATGACGGGAGAGGCCTTCACTCACAAATGACCAGCAGCTGAAGCTCTCTTCACCCTGCCTTACTTCATGGAGATTAACCGATGCGAACAACTCATTCGGATAAATCTCGAATCTCACGGGCGGAACCGGAGACTCCATTTCATTGATGTTATTGCTAGGCTCTTCTGTCATCTATCAAACTCCTGGAAGAAAAAGTCAGATGCGTGCCAGAAAAGCTTACCTCATTTCTGACACACACTGTAAATTCCGATCACTCTTATGTTAATTAGAGCCCGGCACAACTACCTCGACCCGAATCCCTAGCCTACCGGAGCCAGAGCTGTCGGTCTGCCGCTCTGAACACCGTTGGCATAACGAATACCGAGCGCATCCTGGGCGATGATCATACGCTGTATCTCCCGGGTGCCTTCATAGATGTTGAGAACCTTAGCATCACGGAAGTATCTCTCCACGGGATACTCGTCGGAGTAGCCATATCCGCCGAAGATCTGAACGGCGTTGTGGCCGGCGCGGTTAGCGGCTTCGCCACAGAAGAGCTTGGCGATTGAAGTCTCGAGGGTGTTTCTCACATCCTTGTTCTTCAGATGAGCGGCTCTCAAATAAAGAAGTCTACCGGCTTCGCAGTCGGCAACCATATCAGCAATCATCGCTTGCACCTGCTGGTGCTCACCAATTGGCTTGCCGAATGTTTTTCTCTCCATGGCATACTTGGTGCAGGCGTCTATGCAGCCTTGAACCAGGCCGATAGCGCCGGCTGCAACCGAGAATCTTCCGTTATCGAGGGCGGACATAGCCACCTTGAATCCGGAGCCTACTTCACCGAGTACATTCTCTTTAGGTACTCTCACTTCATCAAGGAAAAGGCTGGAAGTATCGGAAGCTCGCAGTCCCAGCTTTCCTTTGATAGGCTGGGCGCTGAATCCTTTGGACTTTGTATCGACGATAAAGCAGGTGATTCCTTTGTGACCCTTACTAGAATCCACCGTGGCGAAGACCAGGGCATGGGTAGCGATTGAACCACAGGAGATCCAGACTTTCTGTCCGGAGAGAATGTAATCATCACCATCTTTGACCGCTTTGGTCTGCTGGTTGGCGGCGTCACTGCCGGCTTCAGGCTCGGTCAAGCCATAGCAGCCAATATATTCTCCATTACAGAGTTTGGGGAGCAACTCTTTCTTCTGCTCTTCCGTACCCCATCTCAAGATTGTCAGAGCTACCAGGGAGGTCTGCACGGAGAATAGAGTTCTTGTGGAAGAGCAAACTCGATTCACCTCTTCGGTCATCAAACCGTAGGCGACATAGTCCATTCCAAGACCGCCGTACTTCTCCGGCACGGGGCAACCGAGGAATCCTTCTTTGAAGATTTTCTTTGCGATATCCCAGTCGAACTTACATTCGCGGTCGTTCATCTGAGCCTTGGGCGCTATCTCGCGCTCGGCAAAATCTCGCATGTGCTTGCGAATAGCAACTTGATCCGGGGTGAATTCGAAATCCATTTTTCTATCTCCAATACCTGTAATCGTAAAAATACAAACTAGTTAAAACAGCTTTCCTGGTTTACCGCTTACTTCTAATTCCAGTCGCCCGGCTCGATTCCATGAAAAGAGAGGGCGACTGGAACGAAGAGCTTAACCGTCGTAGTTATCTATCTGGGCTCTTTGAAGAGTACCGGAGTAATCTACGTAGATTGACTTCCACTCGGTAAACTGGTCGATGGCCGTGGTGCCGGCCTCTCTGTGTCCGTTACCGGTCTGCTTCGTACCGCCGAAAGGCAGCTGAATTTCAGCACCGATGGTGGGGGCATTAACGTACACAATTCCCGACTCCAGATCGTTAATGGCGTTGAAAGCACGGTTAACGTCCTGGGTGTACATAGAGAGGGAAAGTCCAAATTCAGTACCGTTGGCCACTTCTATCGCCTCTTCAAAGTTATCCACTTTGATGAGAGCCACCACCGGTCCGAAGATCTCTTCCTGGGCAATTCTCATATTCGGCTTGACGTCACCGAATATGGTGGGCTCATGGAAACAGCCCTTGGCGTGATCGCCTTTGTCCAAAATCTTACCGCCGAGAAGAAGCTTAGCACCTTCGTCTTCGCCCACCTTCACATAGTCATTGATGCTCTTCAGTTGATCTTTGTTGATCACCGGACCGACATCCACGGAGCTATCGAGACCATCTCCGACCTTCAAGGCTTTGGCGCGCTTCACAAACTCGGTGACAAATTTCTCGTAAATATCTTTGTGAAGGATGACCCGGCTGGTGGCGGTACATCTCTGGCCGGTGGTGCCGAAAGCACCCCAGAGAGCGCCATCAATAGCCAGCTCTAACTTAGCGTCTTCCATTACACAGATAGCGTTTTTGCCGCCCAGTTCACAGGAGATCTTCTTCATCAGCTCTCCGCAACGACCGGCTACTTTTCTTCCGGTGAAGGAAGAGCCGGTGATGGAGATGAGCTTCACACGAGGATCTTCGACAATTGGATTGCCAACCTTTGATCCTGAACCGGTGACAAAGTTGAGCACTCCGGCTGGAAGTCCGGCTTCCTGAAGGATCTCAACAAAACGGTAAGCACAGTAGGGAGTATCTGTGGCAGGCTTGAAAACAACTGTGTTTCCAGCTACCAGGGCAGGAAATATTTTCCAGCTGGGAATCGCCACCGGGAAGTTCCAGGGAGTGATAATACCAACAACTCCAAGGGGGGCTCTCATGGCCATGGCGAACTTCTGGCGCATCTCTGCCGGCACAGTCATACCAAACATGCGACGCCCTTCACCGGCGGCGTATTTGGCCATATCAATAGCTTCCTGAACATCGCCCCGGGCTTCGTTTAAAACTTTGCCCATCTCTCTGGTCATGTCCCGGGCCACGCTCTCTTTTCTCTCTTCAAGCAAAAGACCAGCTTTCAAGATGATCTCTGCTCTTTCCGGAGCCGGAACCTTTCTCCAGGTTTCAAACGCCTTGGCGGCAGCGTCCACAGCTTTTTTCACATCGGATTCATCGGACTCTGCGAAACGACCGATCACCTCTTCCTGGTTGGCCGGGCTGATGGATTCAAAGGTTTTGCCGCTGTTGGACTTAACCCACTCACCGCCGATAAGGTTGTGAAACGTCTTTGTTTTTTCTAGTGTTTTAGTCATCTAATCTCTCCCAAATAACGTGTGTGCAGGTCTGGTATTAGTCTCTGGTAGCGATTTCAAGAATCTCCAGAGCCTTTTCGGCTTCCGCCGCCGAAATGGAGACGACGAGTTCGTGGTGGTGCTGCGC
>JAUIJG010000272.1 GCA_030431355.1 bacterium | reverse complement strand
AACCCCTGTCCTCTGATGCAGCTTCTTAATCGATTCGATAGCCTCGTCGAGATCCACATCTTTCTGAACAGCTATCCTGACCGCCCGGATAGCCAGATCAAGGGTGATCTTTTTGTCCTCGACCTGCTTGAGAGCGTTGCGGGGAACATCCATGTGCTCCTCGGTGATCATCCCCGAGTCCACAAGAGCCTCTTCCACGGATATGTCTAAATCCTTAGCTAGATTTTTAGCCGTGTCCAGTTCTTTTCTTTGTATTAACCCACTACCCAGGAGCAGAGGCGCTAGCATTTCTGACACTGTGTTGGTACTTGATGTTGTCACGATTGTGTTTTGATTCTATTACATTGATGTTTTAAGAGCAGCTATTAAGATCTACCCTGAAACAATACTTTTCCCTGCTTCGACAAAGAGAACTTGAAAATATTTCTCAAAATGTTTCAAGCGGAGACGATGGCGACATGGCATCGTGCTTTCAAGAGAATCTCGTTGGCGATATCGCCGAAATGTAGCTGGCTGGTGGGACGAATGTTGCCGCCTACCACTATGAGGTCTATATCGAGGTCTTCAGCCACGGATAGAATCTCCTGGGCGTGATTGTAGGAAGAGCGGACCTTCGAATTTACCTCCACAGCAAATGCGCTGGCCAGGGCGGCTACCTGGTCTACCAATTCGTGGGCCATGAGTTCGTTTCTCATCTCCTGATGCATCATGGTCCTGGAATAATCTCTCTTCTCCTCCACTACCGATAGGGCGGTAACATGGGCTCCGGTCGCTTTAGCGATGACGATACCTAGCTGAACAGCCTTGGCCGTGTGCCCTTCAGCACCGGTGGGAATAAGAATTCGCTTTATGTTCCAATCGGGTCTATCCACCGCCTCTCTCAAAAGAAGCAAAGGACAGGGGCATTCTTTAGCCACCGCTTCGATTAGTTTGACGCTGGCTTTCCCCTCCCCGAGGCTGCCTGGCTCCAGAACAACCAGGTCATAGTTTTTGTTGGACTCTTCAAGAATCCCGACTGCCAGGTCCTCCCCTCGTGCCATTCGGTTAACCAGGGTGACGTTGCCCTCCTTGGAGCTGGCGGCTAGGGTTTTGGAGGCGTAGTCCTCCATCTCCGAATCATCCCGAACCAGGGTCATCGAAGTAGCCTCAATGGCGTGGAATTGACCGAGGGTACCTATTAGTTTTGAGGATAGTTGCCTCGAAGATCCTGGTCTAATGGGGATGAGAACCCTTTTTATTTTGGAGACGAAACTCTGGGACTGCTGCTCTTCTCTCTGCAATCTATCTTGCTCGTCGGCGGAAACGGAGATTTTCTTCAACGATTTACTGAGCAAAAAGGGAGTCATGGCGGTGGTGGCAAGGGACATGATCACTATAATCGAGAACATATTGACGGTGAGAATACCGAGGGAGAAGCCCAGGATTCCTACGATCAGACCCATGGCACCGCGGGCGTTAGTACCGAATCCGACACTGAGAGACTCCCAGAGATCCATTTTTACCATCAGTCCGCCCAGGTAGGAGCCGGCAATTTTGCCGATACAGGCAAAGAGGGTTACTAACAAGGTGATTAAAAGCAGATGGGGCTCCCGGAGCAAAGTCAGATTTACATGCAGTCCGGCAGCGGCAAAGAAGATTGGCGCGAAGATACCCATTGTGATTGCTTCGATGGGATGAAGTACTTTCTCTCCGGCAAGGGGCGACTGGGCGATAACAACGCCGACGGCAAAAGCCCCCAGGACCACGTGCACTCCGATAAACTGGGTTATAGCAGAGGAGACCAACAAAAGTATTGCCACGTAACTAATGGGCGCAAATGGAATGTTTGACTTGTCGTGGATCCACCTCAGCGAATCTAAAATAAGCTTGCGACCGATGGTGGCTCCCAGACCGACGAAGAGGATCATGCCCACGGGCACCTTCATGAGGGTCATGAGGTCGGAGCTGCCACTGCTGGCAAGGGCCGCTACGATGGCAAGAATCACACAACCGATGACATCCTGAGCCAGGGCTGAAGCCAGGATAATCTGCCCAATGTTGCGGCGCATCAACTTCATGTCGATCAAAACTTTGGCGATGATAGCCACCGAAGACATGGAAAATACTGTTCCGATAAACGCTCCGAGGATCATACGCTGGTCCGGAAGAACCAGCATCGTTTCAGGAATGATGAAAGCTACGACAAATCCAAGCAGGAAGGGTAAAACAATGCCGCCGGCCGAGGTGGCAAGGGCCCATTTACCCTGACTCTTGATCAGATTCGTATCGGTCTCCGTGCCGGTCAGCATCAAGAGAAATATGACACCGAGCCAGGAAACTATATCCAACAGATATCCCTGGGTCGCTTCCGGGGGAAATAACGTCAGATAGACCTCGGGCAGGATCGCGCCGAGAATGGATGGACCTAGAAAAATGCCGGCCAATAACTGACCGATCACAGCCGGTTGTCCTAACCTGACAGTCAACTCTCCGCACACACAAGCGGCCATTAGAAGCACGGCTACCTGTAGGAGGAAGAGCAGCACCCGGTGCTCGCTCAAGGTTTTAGATCCCTCGGAGTCCGTTTTCTTTTTGACGTTTTGATATAGGGGTTTGAGCTGAGTCAGACGGGACCTCAGAATAGAAGCCCACTTGTCGGCCAGTTTTTGTTTACTGAGACCGAAGATCTTTTGGTCTTTGTCCCCGACTACAACTATGGTCTTATTATCCAGGACGACGGATGGGTTACTTCCGGCACCTACCATAGTGTCTATCCGGTGAGGGTCAAGACCTTTGGTGACCAGAATTTCGTGGATAACGTCGTTTATATCCTGGGCTCTCTGGGTGGCAGCCACCCCCACAGGCGAATCGGTCACCATGAACAGATGCGAATGACCGACCTTTACCGATCCGAAGCTATAATCGTCTGACGCCAGAGCGGTTGAAAAAGCAAAAGAGGACGCCAGGCAGGCGACCAGGATCAACAATGCGGTCATAGACTTTATAAAAGGCTTCAAAGACTTTATCTCCAGGCCGTAGAATTTAAATTCCCGAATATCTATATGAGAATGCGCTGAGACCGATAAAATTACCCGGGCAACTTTAACGGTCTCATTTGGATTTTATTGCGAATAACATGCTCAGAGATTGTAGAGAATTACAATCGCCTTCATCGAGTGTCGAACGGAAATCCTGTCAGATCAGTCGAGCTTTTCGTCCTGGCTGTTCAATTTATGCCACCATGGCTGGCGCAATTTTTCAATTTCCTGAACGGCTTCATCGAGTTTGTTTTGAAGAACTAGAGCGCGATCAGCTTGCTTCTGAATGGCTGGCAAAAGCTCGAGCTTCTTCTCCTGTTCGTCGACTACGTGTTGAAGATGACGAACCCTGGAGTAGGCTCGGGTCAAGCGAGTATTGGTCTCGGAGAGCAAATCTCTCACTTGCTGAACTTGATCCAACAATTCCAAAGTCATGCGCATGTCCACATAGGCTGCGGAATCACGAACGCCTGACTCTTCTAACTGTTCTTTCTTATTATTGGTTTCAACTAACTCGACATGGGCTTGATCAAGTAATCCATCAAGACCTTCGAGATCCGCTGGATCGGATTTGATATCAGGTTTTAAATTCATAACAAAACTTTCTAGAGCATCTTTCCTGATGACATTATCAGTAGTGCGTCCATGAATTGCAATACTTGGCTACTTGCTAAGAGCGGCAGAGAAGACACCACCGGCAATGCTTAGATGGAACTCATTCTTGTTCGGAAGAGACTTGCTCTGAAACTTGGCTTGCCTTGTTTGCCCGCGCCTGTTTAGCTTTCTTGTCCTGAGACATATAAAACAAAGTGCCACCAAATAGACCGAGCACCATCAGGACCAGAAGTCCAATACTGATAATCATCAGAGTAAAACCGGCTGGATCGCTCTCCTGAGCCTGCTTTATAGGCGCAAGAGAGTTATTGATTCCTTGAGCCGCCACCGGAAGAGATGCACTAAGGACAGTACCATAAAGGCAATAGATAATATATCGGCTCATAAAATCACCCGGGTCAATAAGCTATACATATGCTTCTTTCGAGCTTTGTACATACTAGGATATTTGACGAATCGGGCTCATTATTCTTCTATTAGAATTTCAACAGGTTCCTATCAGGCTTACCAGAGGTTCAATTTGGAACCGACTGATTAGCTCTCCTGGGGATAGTCGACCTCTCTCCAGGCTCTTACTCCTCCGGCCATGGAGAACACATTTGAATAGCCCATAAATTGAATATTGTGGGCAGCCAGAGCAGATCTGAAACCTCCTCCACAATAAAGAACCACCAGGTCTTCTTTATTCTCTATGATCGTCTCTATATCTCTTTCTATGACTCCACGACCTATATGAATAGCACCCTTGATTCGTCCCTGACTCCACTCACTGTCTTCCCGAACATCAACCAGGTGGAAATCAGCTCCGGATTCCAACTTTGCTTTGACTTCGTCTATGGTCATTTCCTTTATTTCAGGCATGACCTTATCAACTAGCTTCACGAATGCTTCTGAATGCTTCATTTGAAATAAATTCCTCTGCTATGCAATTTATAAGGGCAAGATTGAGAAATCAGTATATTAGCAATATCGATGCGATAATTTACAGCCGTAACCCACCAGAATCAACTGCCAGTGGAGAGTGAGAATGCTATACAAAAGAGCTGAAAGCACCGTCGACCTATTCGGAGTCAAAGTACCGGAGCCCAAAATCCTCCTTGACTTCCTCGGTTTCGAAACCCATGTCAAACAAATAAGAGACAAACGCGGAGCACAGATGCCCCCGCTCTGGTATGAGCATGCTTCCTATTATATTGTCGACCTGCAACCAGAGAAACTATTCGGACCAGGTGAGGAAGTACCTATCCCGGAGAAAGTAAAAGCCGCCGACTACGAATTTGAGATTGGCTGCCTGGTGACCAAAAGTGCCATTCTTCGCACAAAAGAAGAAGCTCTACAGTTTTTCAAAGATCATTGCTATTTGACTATTTTGAACGACTGGTCTGCTCGGGATGTGCAAAAGATCGATATGCAAGGACTAGGACCCACAAAGAGCAAGTTCATCATCGGCAACAGTATCGGGCCTAAATTGGTCCCGGCAAAAGAGTTGAAGATGGATGAAAACGGGGTCCTGGATATGAAGATGGTACTGAAGGTTAATGGTGAAGAGAGATCTTCTACCAACTACAACACCCTGTATCACACCCATCCTCAATCCGGCGCTAAGCAAGCCTGGAGTTTCCCGCGCATTATGGCCTGGCTGGGAGCCCAAAATATTGGATTGGAAGCAGGCTATTTAATGGGATCCGGCACAGTCGGAAATGGCTGTATCGCTGAATTTGCTGCAAAAATGGATCCGGAAACAGGCAAAGAGATAGCCCCGGCGAAGTACGCCTGGCTTAAGGATGGCGATTCAATCTCCATGGACGTGGAAGGAATCGGCTGCCTGGAGAACAAAGTCAAAATCAAATCCTGTGTGGCTGTTAAATAGGGAACTACTAAGGTAGAAAGCACCGTATTTGATATTATCCTGGTCCCGAAACTCAGGTCTATCAACAAACAGTCATACAACTATTTGAGATTCAAAGCCCGCGCTGTTTCTGTCGAAATAACGCGGGCTCTATTCATTTGTTTAATCCACTGAATCTCTAGAGAGCCAGACAGAGGCTCTTCAGATGCAGAGAGATAAAGGATTGCCCTCGGAGAGATTCGAACTCTCAATCCCTTACGGGCATCGCATTTTAAGTGCGACTCGTATACCAGTTCCGACACAAGGGCTCAGCCACATATTGTACTTAAAAATAGCGGATTGCTACCACTGACTACCTATTGAATACTTACTTTCTGTCGACCGAACTGTCTTAATTCTGACTCGACTTCCCGGGAACGCTCCCTACCCCGCTTATATCTGTACATTGTCACCAGGCTGAATATCAACCAGATAGCCCCTGAAATTTCTAATACAGATCTCTTAATACCGACAGGATCATGGAGAAAGTTACCGGTTACTCCACCGATCAAAAGTGTCAGGGGATCGGGTCCAGTTAATATGCCTCCTTTAATCCAGTTGATAATCTGGAGAAATACCAGGGAGACAGTGGCCCAGAGTACAAACGTCAACGCGCCGGAAGAGAAAGCCCCTTTTTCTATGCGAATGGACTTATTTTCTTGCACGGATAGCCTCGGTCCATAGCGCAGATAGATGCCCAGAGCCAGGGATCCGATTGCTCCTACCAGGACGACTACACTGTCAAGGGACATGGAAAGATAGAGGTAAAACGCAGCCAGCGTATACCAGAAAAGAGACAAGATATTCTCAAGGCTATCTTGTTTGAACAGATACTGACAGATGAGAAAGACAACGGAACAGATCCAGAATGCGGCGCTCAAAAGTACCGATATGCTCTCCTTGGCGCGTTCTTCCTGATAACGGAAGAGTAGCTTTGCAGACTCCTGGCTGATTCCAAACAGCTCGTAATAGTTCACCCTGAAGCTTTGATAAGCGGAGGTCTCCTGAAACTCGCCCAGGCGCCAGCGCAAGAAAAAAGCGGTGCCGCTCTCTATCACTCTAAAGGGCAACCCCAAGAAGCTATTGGTGAAAGAATCAAAAACGGTTCTTGTTGATCTGGTCTGGGGCAGATTTAAAGGATTCAGGAATTGTCTGTCTGAGATCAATCTCTGCTTGGCCCAGTTTCTCAGAGCTTCAAGTCCGCCTGCATTCTCCCTGGAGAATTCTGAATGGGTAAGAACCATAGCCCAGGTCGAATTAACCACTGTATCGCCGAATTGAGGATCTGAGACACCGGAGAACTCAGCTTTTGTAAGCTCTTCTTCGGGGCTGAGGATCTGTACTGGCTGGATCTTTATGGGATCAAAAAAGAAAGAGATAAAGAAGCCGGTAAGAACCACTCCAATGCTAATATAAGTCAATTTCCGGTTTGTTTTCATACTGTCCTCAATCTGATTCAGTATTGGGAAACCAGGGTGTTTCGCCAGAAAGCCGGATCCGTAACCAGGACCTTGGCAATTGATCCTAATAGACAGCTGCCGGGCTGAGCCAGTCAATTCCGTTAATTGTCATTAGAATTAACCAACAACCTGGCGGTAGAGAACCTAAGGTTCCTCAAGGAAGTTCAAGTCCGCCAGTTTGTTCAAGTCGGCGCAGTGACTTTTCGACGCAGTAGCTTTGCGCAGAGAAGAATTGCGCCCTAAAAAGCACCACATACAGTGCCTGTACACCAATAGCATGCCACTACATGCGATGCTACTTGAACCCTCCAGAACCATTGTGCCATAAGCCTTTCGAGGGGTGTTCTCAGGGGGACTTGAGAG
>JAUIJG010000271.1 GCA_030431355.1 bacterium | reverse complement strand
GGTCTTAATTTGATCTGCCACCAAATTAAGACCTGAAAGAAGCTCCAGCGAGTATCGCGAGGTCGACCAGGAAAAGTTGGCCAGAGCCGCTTCATTGATTTTAGAAGCCATAGGAGAGAATGTATTTAGAGAAGGCTTGCGGGAAACCCCGGCAAGGTTCGCCCGTATGTTTCAGGAACTTTGTTATGGTGTCGGGGTGGATGCCGCTTCAGAGATAACCTGTACCTTCAATGAAGGCTCCGACGGCCTGGTGGTGGTCAGGGATATTCCTTTCAATAGTATGTGTGAGCACCATCTTGTTCCATTCATTGGAACCGCTCATATTGCCTACCTTCCTAAAGGTGGTGTGGTAACCGGTCTGTCCAAATTGGCCCGGGTGGTAGAGCTGACCGCCAGGCGACCCCAGGTACAGGAGCGCATGACCGAAGAGATTGCAGAAGCGATAGTAGCCGGAATCGACCCGGAGGGTGTTGCCGTGCTACTGGAAGCGGAACACTTCTGCATGTCCATGCGTGGTATCAAAAAGCCCGGGGCGAAAACGGTCACGACTATCTTTCGTGGGGAACTGAAAGATGATCTTGATAAGCGCCGTGAGGCACTATCTCTTCTCAGAGATTAGTCTTCGTCAAACTGATCATCAACATCATCATCTTCTTCTAAAGACAGTCCGTCCAACCCATAACCTTTGAGGCGGGTTTGTCCTTTAACTTTCTCCAGGGTGATCTCTTCATAGCCGCCATAGTCGAGAATATAGTCGCTTAGAAGTCTGGAATGGGTGGTTATCCAGACCTGGCTCATGGATGATGCTTCCACTATGGCTCTGGCCAGCGGTTCGAGAAGATCTTCATGGATGCTTGTCTCTGGCTCATTGATGGCGATAAAGGGAGGAGGCTCGGGCGAAAATAGTATCGCCAATAGGGCTAGGAATTGCAGGGTGCCGTCGGATAGTTCCCAGGCAGTCAAAGGTCGTCTGATCCCTTGCATTTCCAAAGAAAGCTCCAGCGCGAATCGACTGTTCTTAATTATTACCCTGGCTCCCGGGAAGGCCTCGTTTAAAGCCTCTATAAATTCCTGTCTTCTATACCCGCAGAGAGTTGTCGCTAAAACAGCGACCAGATTGCTGCCGTCATCGCTGAGGCTGGGTGATACCACTCCCGGTTGCGGCATTCTCATGGGTGACTCACTATCTGTTCGCAGGTTGTGATAGAACCGCCAACTGCTCAGCTCTCGTTTGATCTGGGCAAGTTCCGGATATTTATGGGGTTCTTGCAGACGATTTAAAACCGATTCGTTCAGGGGCACCTTATTTGTATAGTCTAATCTTTCTCCGTTAGAGTCTTTGACTTCAAGGCTCTGGCGCCCTCTCTTAAGTATCAGAGACTTGCCTCGCTCTGTCACCTTCCTGACTCTCTCTTTCTTTATATCCAGGTCTCCGGAAAAGAAAGAGGCGAGACCGCGTGCTGTTGGTGGGACCATGCCCATGACCAGCTCATATTGAAACTGATCGGTTTTTACAGAAAGGGACAGTTCACTTTTCTCCCCTTTGGCTTTCCTTCCGGACCAGAGGGCCGATGATACTCCTCCCTCCTCGGCGATGGCAGAGGCAAGATCTCCTCTTGCTGCCCGGGAGAGAAGACTGAGGGATTTGTATAGATTGCTTTTTCCTGATCCGTTGGGTCCGAGAATGACCGTCACCGGCTTAAGCTTGATGTGAAGGTCATATATAGAACGATAATTTTTGACGGAGAGTTCAGTCAGCATCCTCTTCCTCCTCGTCCTCCTCTTCCCTGTAGCCCGCAAGACCTACTCCTTTGAGACAGGTCTCTCCTTCCACCTTCTCCAGTTGCAGATCTTGATAGCCACCATATTCGAGGATATAGTCGGCCAGCAATTGGGAGTGGGTGGTGAGCCAAATTTGAGAATGCTCGGAGACTTTGACGATGAGCCTGGCCAGGGGCTCAAGCAAATCTTCATGGAGGCTATTTTCCGGTTCGTTTATGGCAAGAAATGGTGGGGGCTCCAGGCTGTAGAAAGCGGCAAGCAGGCAGAGATACTTCAATGTGCCTTCCGATAGTTCTTCTATGTTCATGGGTCTTTTCATGCTCTTGTATTTAACTTTCAAGGCAAGACCGCTTCTTTTGCTTTCTACTGTTACTATGGTTCCGGGAAAAGCATCGGTGAAGTCGGTGAGAAACCCCTCCCTGTCACCCATCTCTAGAATTGTGGCGATGGCATTGGTCAGATTGGTACCATCTTCATTTAGTGAAAGTGTAGCCACTGGCAGATTAGGTCTTCTAATAGGGGAACCTAAATCCGTTCTGAACCGATGGTAGAACCGCCAGCGAAGCAAGTTGCTTCTAAGTTCCGACAGGGCCGGATAGAGCTGAGGATCTTTTATATCCGAGATGAAAGGACGGTTCCCATCCAGCATATTCGTATAGTCTGCTCTGCCGCTGGACGCGTTTCCTGCTTCCACCGACACTCTTCTTCTTTTGAAAATTTTGCTTTTTTTAGAACCCTGCAGTTTGAAGAGCCGCTCACCGGCTATTTCTATGTCATTGTTGAAATAAGGTTGATTGAACCTCGGCGAATTGACCTCGGTGAAGTCAATGTCATATTGATGGGATTCTGTTCTGATGGAAAGGCTGACCCGGCTCTTGTCGAATTTTAAAAACGGACCGCTCCATTTTACCGAGTGGTAGCCACCTTCTTCGGCGATGGAATTTGCCAGCTCCCCTTCGGCTGCTTTTGCTATCAACTCCAGGGCTCGATAGACATTGCTTTTGCCACAGCCGTTGGCTCCTACTATCACGGTAACTTGATCCAGGCGTAGCCAGAGATCTTTGACGGAGCGATAATTTTTGATGGCAAAGTCGGTAAGCATTGTCTCTAGCTAATCATCATCTTCTTCATCGTCTTCGAAATTTTCCATGAGGTCATCCACCTCTTCTTTTTGATCTTCATCGTCTTCGTAATCAGGCAGTTCATCCAGGCTCTGTCCTTTTATTTTTGTCTCTCCCTCTTCTTTGTTCAGTTCGAAAAATCTGCATCCAGCTTCTTTTTTCAGCAACCGGGCAAGTTTGTGGGAGTGGGTGGTGACCAGGACCTGACTTCTTTTAGCGGCTTCCTTTATGAGCATGGCCAGGGATTCTATTAGGTCTTCATGGATACTTGTCTCGGGCTCGTTCAGTACTATAAACGGTGCCGGTCTCGGGGTGAGAAGAGCTGCCATCAGAAGAAGGAATTGCAGGGTGCCGTCGGAGAGCTCTCGGGACGACATAGTCCGCCTGAGACCCGGAGTGACTACGGAAAGCTCCAGCAAGCCATCCTCTTCATTCAACTCTATGGCCGAGCCGGGAAAAGCATCGTCCACCAGATTTTTGAATCTCTCTTCATCTCCGACAGCAAATATGGTGGCGATGGCCGAAGCCAGATCATGTCCGTCATCGCTCATAATCGGAGTCAGGGTGGCTCGATGGGGTCTTCTGATCGGAGAGTCAAGGTCTGTTCTGAAGTCATAATAGAATCTCCAGCTGTCAAGATCAGAGCGCAGTTTATAAATCTCCGGGAATTTCTGGGGCTCTTTCAAGGCATAGAGCACCGACTCGCTTCCTGCCATGGGAATGGCATAGGGAGAGCTTCTTCCCTCCATGTTTCTTGCCACCACCGAGGTGCGCTTTCTCTTCAGCAAGGAGGTCGATTTGCCGTTGTTTAAAAAATCTATTTTTTCGAACTTTATATCCGGGTCCCGGCTGAAAAAGGAGAGACCCGGTCCCATGTCCCCATCATCCATGACGTCGCTTTTGGGAACGAAGCCGAGTCGCAGCATGTATTCTATATTTTTGGATCTTATCTTGATGCGGAGCTTGCCTGTCTCCTCACTGCTCTCCTCGCCGGCCCACATTATGGAGTCCATGCCCCCTTCCGCTACTATTCGGCGGGCCAGGTCACCCCGGGCTGCGGCTTGTAGAAGTTTGAGAGAGTTGTAGATATTGCTCTTGCCGCTTCCGTTGGCGCCCACGCATACGGGTATGCGTCCGGGCTTCAGGTGGAAGTCCCTGAGGGAGGGGTATCCTTCGATCTCCAGAGCTTTAAGCTTCATCTTTTATTCCACGATAACCTCTTCTGAGGCTGTGCGCCCGAAGGTTTCCGGTGAATACATCTCTTCTGCTTTGGTGGGCGGCACATGATAATGTCCTGGTGTTGTCGCCCTGGTCATGTATTCATAATCATATTTGCCGGAATACAAGACGGAGGTAAAGGCTTCCGCTTGATGGTCACGCAAGTTCTGGTGTTCATACCAGGTTCTGCGCCACCACCAGAAGGGAGTGATACCTTCGTCCACTCCCTTCCCGGGAGTTATATCGCGGCTGCCTTTGAGCGCTTTGTTAACCGGTTCGGTGCCGGCTGGTAGCGGATCGGCCAGGGCCATATGATATCGAGCCCCTTGGGTTTCGAAACTCAGTTTCGTTTTGATCAGGGCACCGGCTTTAAAATGCCAGACACCATCCTTGTCTTTGTAAACATCTTTCTTATCATCCACACCTTCATAGGTCCTGGTTACTTTGAATCCGTAGTCGGCTGCTTTGATATTCAGATTTCGGGGCGCATAATCAAGACCGATGCGGTAGTAGAGTCTTCCCGGACCGGTTTTGTTTATGATTATGGTGTCACCTTCCACTTTAGCCAGGCTCTCCATGGGGATGGTGGTCACTCTCGTATCGGTGGTTCTTCCCTGGAACTTATTGCTAGCCATCAGTGTATCGCCGAGCCAGGTATCGGCTCTGTAGTCCGGGGTGATACTTTCATACTTGTTGAAGTACTTGTTCAGGGCCTGGAGAATATAGCCATTCTCCTGGGTGCCTGACCAGGAGCCGTTTTTGCGATGGGCTAAAAGTCCTTTTGCCATTTTTGGTATCAGAGGATTTTTCGGATTGGTCTCCATTAAGGCTTCCATCAGTATGGCGTCGGTTCTTCTTGGTGAGTAGAAGAGACAATAGTTGAAGATTCCATAACCGCTACCGTTGGAAGAGGCGGTGGAAGGTGTTTCATTGATGGAGCCCGATATGAGATTCTCCAGAACCGTTTTCTCTTTCTTATACTCGGCGTCTTTTGCCAGAACAGGCAGGAGCCAGCCGGCACAGTCCAGGGAAAGATCCGCTTTTATGAAATCCGCCGGGATATCTTCCAGTCCTTTTTTCGCACCGGACGGCATTTTCTTAATGCGGTCCGCCAGGGCTTCTTTAATCAGGGAAGCTGCTCTTTTCCCGTCGACATCCTTGAGCATGTATCTGACATTGAGGGCTCTGGCTTCGATGCTTCGTTTGCTTCTTTCGTTGTACTCTTTAGGAATATGGGACCTTATCTCTTTGAGGTAGGTTCTTGCTTTACTCAGCTTCTGATCGTCTACTTTGTAGTCGTTGTCTCTGGCCAGGGACAAGGACTGTGCTACTTGTATTGAGACGTAGGGATAATATCTGGTCTCTTCCGCCTTCCAGAGACCAAAACCACCCTGGCTGTTCTGTCTCGTCAGCAGTTCGTCAACGTCCTTTTGGATCTGGGCGCGATACTGGCTGTGCTCCAGGGCGTCCATCTTGCCAAAGGCGCTGAGAACATCTTCCAGTGATACCATCGCAATTACCCTGGAGGAGAGCTGTTCCGAGCAGGAGAACTGATAGTCCCTCAGCTTGAAGAAAGCATCGGTGAGGGACTGAAGGGCGGTGCTGGAATTGCTTATTGTAAGACCGCCGACCTCGGTAAAAATATCCTGGGGACGGACCAGTTTTTGTCCCACCGCGTCTTTATCGACCTGGCCATAGGTGGCGAAGGATTCCATGGACGCCGGAACGTATACAGGCAAAGTAAACTGGCTGGCGTCGGTGAATTGGTCCGCCACCAGGGCGCACTGGAAGCTGGCTTTGCCTTTGTCATCGGTGCTCACGGGAAAGCGCACTTCCACCCTGTTATTGGCTGGAATGACCAGATGTTTACCTGCCGCTCTGCCCTTGTCGCCGACTATGGCGTTGACCGCTCTCAAAACAACATCGGCGCTGACCGGTTTGTCTGTCTGGTTTTGCAGCACCACCGGCAGTTCACACCTGTCTCCGAAGTTGAGGAATCTGGGTGCGCTGGGCTTTATTGTCAGGGGCATTCTTGCCGTTACCGTGGATTCGGAAGATCCGAAATGTTGATCCCCTGATACCGCTACTGCCATCACCCGATAACGAGTCAGGCTATCCGGTAGATGGAGTTTGACACTGGCTTTGCCCTGGGAGTCCGTGTAGATTGAGGGATTGAAAAGGGCAAGTGCCTCGAAATTGGCTCTGATGCGAATGTTTGGTTTCGCCGACCGGCCGCCGCCTTCGGAACGACTGGAGGTATAGTGCCTCTCGTCTATTACCGTCGGCTCCATCTGGAACATGTTCTTGTCCCGGGGGGCGGACATTCCGCCAAGGCTCTGGGCCATCATACTCTGGCGAGGAGAAGGCGGTGGCGGTAACGCGCCCGGGGGCGGTAGAGCTGCCAGGTCGTCAGCCTCTTTATCCTGGGGAGGCTCCTCTATTTTCTTGTTGAGGATGACACTCTGACGCAGAAACATATTTCTCAAATAAGGGTGGGATTGGGGATAGAAGCTATCTATCGGATCTCCCCATTTATAGCCGGCCAGAGCCAGCACCGCTTCGTCCACCACGGCTAGAGCCACCTGACCATTCTCAATCGGTGCACCCTTGGCGTCTTTTAGCTCGATATTGATGGTGGTATCACCACCAGGCAATACTTTAGTCTCCTGGGCTTCCGCCTTAAGATTTAGAATGCGCTCTTTGGGAGGAACTTTAAGCTTGATGGTTTCGGAGCCGTAACCGTATTCTTTACCAGTCAGATAGACCTCCACCGAGAATCCCGGATAATAGTCCGCTTTCACCGGTATTTTGAAAGTGTTGGTTGCTTTTTTAATCGACACGGGAATCGTTTCTACTATATCCCTGCGGCGGATGTTGATGATTCCGTTTGCCGGATAGATAGGCGAGGACAACATCAGCTCCACATTATCTCCCGGTTGATATTCCTCTTTGTCGGCGGCAAGAATGAGCTTGTCGCTCTGTACGTCCTTCAGAGAAGTCTCCTGGTCATCTTTGATAAAGAGGTTGAGGACGGTCTGATTATCACGACCTTCCTCGTCTTTTACCGTGGTGGTGATCAGGTAAGTGCCTGGTTTCTTAACCTCGAAAACGCTATCTATGGGCAATTCTTTTGAAATATAGGAGATAGTATCTACATCTATAAATTTTTCTTTTTGATTCTTATCATTTTTAAAAAAACAACAAATAGAATTTTTTTAAAGAAA
>JAUIJG010000270.1 GCA_030431355.1 bacterium | reverse complement strand
GATTTTCAATATTTGAATTAGGCTCAGGCGCTGTTTCCACAACCAGCTCCCCGGCTAGCTATCTTTGTAAGAATAAGCTTTGATTCCTAACTTTTTACGCAAAAACTCGTCCTTGGCTTTGTTAGAACGATCTAGATTCTCCAACTGAAGCTTCCTGGGCATTAGCGACTTTGCCAGAGGATTGCCGTGGGCATCGGGCACAAGAATATTGTTTTGAACCGCCATATAGTCGGCGAACAAAGCTCTAGCCTGGGCGAAATACTGATAATATCCTCGATGAAGGCTCTCTGTCTCCGGATATAAGGGAAGCTGTTTCAAGCCCTCGGCGGCAGTATTATATCTGGTGACAAGATCCTGCAAAAGCTTCTGGGTCGCTTTCTTATCATCGCCAGGAACAATAATTGCCAGTCCTTTAGATAACAAAGCGTCCGCTTCAGCCCGAGCCCGGGGATTGAGCTGAGCCTTGCGCCGGATGGCGTCATACTTGGCGAACCAGTCTTTCAACACCTTTTCATCCGTTGCTTGCTGGCTTCCGGAGATGGGAGCCTGGCTCATCGGTGCCGATGAATTGACCAGCTGAGGTTGCTCCTGGCCATGAGCAACTCCCTGGCTGAGAAAAAATGGCCCCAGAGAGAGCAAAAAAGCCAGCGTCAACGCCGGATTGCCCCCCATGAATTTAGATCTGTTGTTCATAAAGCTCCAGAGACTAAGGATACCCCTGACTAATTTATTTTACCCGGAATAAAATCGGTGTAGATTCAATAAAGGACAATAATGACAAGAAAGTGTTCCCAGAGCCGTTTGGGTAGTTCACCTCCGGCGTATAGTATTTAATACCGATAAAGCACATCAAATCATACAGGACCAATCCGGGAGGTTCCATGACCATACTTGTGGCAGTAAAAAAGAACGGCAAAGTCTATGTCGGTGCGGACCGAATTACCACTTTCGGCAGCGAGTACGCCACAGACCTGGTAGGCAGCTGCAAGATTATGAAGCTAAAGCACGGCTACTTGGCAACGAGCGGATACACGCTTTTAGACAATGTGATCGAGCATCTCCACGAAAACAGAAAAGAACTTTTAGACTGCGAATTTAAAACCAGGGGTCAGGTATTTCAGTTTTTTCTAAGCCTCTATGCCGAACTCAAAGACAATTACACTCTCATAGACGCAGGAAAAGATACCTATGCGGGAATTTACAACGTTTTTCTGCTTGTCACTCCCCGCAGCATATTCGGAGTATCCAACAATTTGTCGGTACACGAGTATGAAAGATACGCAGCCAAAGGAGCAGGCTCGGACTACTCTCAGGGTGCGCTCTATGCCCTTTATGACATTATGGAAGACGGCTACGAACTGACCAGGGTAGCCCTGGAAGCAGCTTGCCAGTTCTCAATTTACTGCAAAGAACCCATAGACATTATCGAAGTCAAAGAGGAAGACTTCAAGGTTTCTAGATACGGCAAACATAAACCCGCCAAGAAAGACCTTTCTACCCACGGCAGCAAAATAGGTCTTGCCAAATACAGCCTGGTGCAAAAGAAGGAGCTAGCGGCCAGTCTATCCAAGAAAGTAGCTTCTAAATCAACAACCCAGAGAAAGAGAAAAACCAAAAAAGACGGTTCCTGATAAGGCTCCTGATAGACTTCCTGCGCTTCTACTATGCGAGTGTTTTCCCCATACTCTTGAGCACGTTGAAGAACAGCTCTCCCTGCTCGATGGCATCGTCCACCGCCACGTGGGTGTGAGCCTTTGCCGGCATCCACTCCTTGGGGATATTTGCTTTGGTGGCAGAACGATAATGACAATCCAGTGCCACTGCTATCAGTGTCTTGATGTCCAGGGCGGAATGGGAGAAAGGAGACCGACCAACAAATCTAATCAGATACCAGTAGACAAAGGAAAAGTCCAAGGCCCCCGGATAGCCCACAAAAACAGGGGATCTCCCCTGGCTTTCTATCCAAAGAACAAAATCTTTAAAGGCCTTATCCGGAGGCATCAGGTTTTCTCTCGTCTTTTCATAGAGCTCCCCTTGCTTCGACCACCATTCCATAGTCTTCTCACAGGCGCTGCCCCCGGGCAACTCTTCAAGGTTGGCAGAGAAGGTGGAAAGCAGCTTGCCATCAAGGTCAAAGGCCGCTGCTCCGAGCTGAAGAATGGAGTTCGGGTTCGGTATCGGACCATTGGTCTCCACATCACAAGAGATATAAATCTTCATCGCGAAAAGTCCATCAAGAAGAGATAAGGGAGCCTAGATCATTGAAAAACTCCGGATAGGAGATATCCACACAATCTTGATCATCCAATTCCACCGGGCTTTGGAACAGATGAGAGGCTATGGCGCCGGTCATGGCCATGCGGTGATCCCCTTTCGTCTCCCAGAGTTCTCCGCCCTTAATTCCTGAGGCTCCCTTACCAAGAATACGGAAACCGTCCTCTCTCTCTTCTATCTCCACGCCGTTGCGGCGCAGATTAGCCACCAGGGTGCCCAGACGATCAGACTCCTTATGCCTCAACTCTTCGGCATCGGTTACAACCATCTCGGAACTTTTAGAAGCCAGACATCCGCAGAGAGAGAGTATCGGTACCTCATCAATCCCCGACGGCAGCTCCCTGGCTCCAAGATGAATAGATTTCAACTTAGCCCCGCCTTTCACCAGGATGTCCGCCACCGGCTCTCCGCAGACCAGGGCACGACTCTCCACGGAAATCCTGGCGCCCATCTGCTTCAAAACATTGAAGACAAGATCCCGTCCCGGGTTAAGACCGACATTTTTGAGAAGTACTTCAGAACCTTCGGCAAGTGCCGCTGCCACCATGAAAAACGCGGCCGACGAAATATCGGCAGGCACGGAAATTTTACAGGGCTCCACCGGCTGTTTCAGCCGTTCCACCGCTATATGGTTCTCGCTCTCCGACCGGAAAGGGATTCCCATATGTTCAAACATTCTCCTTGTGTGATCCCGCACTACCTGCGGTGTGATCACTTCGGTAACAGACTGAGCCTGTAAACCGGCCAGAAGAATACAGGTCTGCACCTGGGCGGATGCTACCTGGAGCTGAAAAGAAGTCCCCTTCAAAGAATTGCCGCCGCCTCCGGAGTTTATCTCCAGGGGCGCGAATCCCCCATCTCTGGAAGTGATGTCGGCCCCCATCTTTTCAAGGGGATCAATCACCCTTCGCATCGGTCGTCGGGCGATGGATTCGTCGCCTTCTAATCGAGAGGGAAAAGGACGACCGGCCAATAGTCCGGAGAGAATACGAATGGTCGTTCCTGAATTCCCCACGTCCAGAGTCTCACGCGGCGCTCTCAGTGCCTCCAGCCCCCCGGACTCCACCTGGCAGGTGAGCCCGCCCGAAGCTCCGGAATTTCCCTGGCGATTTATCGCAAGACCGAGAGCTTCCATGCAAGCAGCCGTGCTGGCACAATCCTGCCCGGAGGACCCATTTTCAATCTCCACCCGGCCTTTCACAAAAGCCGAGAAGATAAGGGCTCTGTGGGTGATGGACTTATCACCCGGTACCTGTAGTGAGCCTTTCAACATTTCTCTACCGTCAACATTTCACTATCGCAACATCTAAACCGTCTCAAATCCCATCTATTGTAAAATCATCCCTGGCTCACATAAAGAGAGTAAAAGATATGTTGCGGTTTTTAACCTGCGGTGAATCCCACGGACCCATGCTAATCGCCATGCTGGACGGCTTTCCAGCCGGTCTGGAGCTGAATACGAATCGGCTTGATGATGAATTGGCAAGACGACAAAAAGGTTACGGAAGAGGTTCTAGACAAAAAATCGAGCAGGACAGAATTCATTTTGTAGGCGGCGTCAGACATGGCACTACCACCGGTGCCCCTATCGGTGTTCGCATCGAGAACCGCGATTGGCAAAACTGGAACACCGTGATGTCCCAGGAAGCCATAGATAAGGGCGATGTAGATGTTCTTGAGAAATTAGAAAAGAAGACAATAAAACACTTTCGTCCCGGTCATGCCGACCTTGCCGGAACAATAAAGTATGGACACGAAGACGTGCGCAATGTTCTGGAAAGAGCAAGCGCTCGGGAGACCGCTTCCAGGGTTGCCCTGGGCAGCATCTGCCGACAGCTTCTGGAGCGTTTTGATATAAGAGTGGTCTCCCACGTGTTATCAGTGGGCGGCGTTCAAGCAGACATCAGCGAAGCTCCTCAAGATATCGAAGAGCTGGAAGCCCTGGTTGAGAGCTCCGAGCTATCCTGCTCATCGGAAGCAGCGACCGAAGCGATGAAAGAGCGCATCAAGAAGGCCTGGCAGGACGGAGACAGTCTCGGCGGAGTTATAGAAGTTATAGCCGACGGACTGCCGGTGGGACTGGGAGACTATACCCAGTGGGACAGAAAGCTGGATGGTCGCCTGAGCCAGGCGCTCATGAGCATCCAGGCCATGAAAGCGGTGGAGATAGGAGATGGCATTCCGGCGGCATCCTTGCCCGGCTCGGAAGTTCACGATCCCATCTACCCCAACTGCGAAGACGGTCAGCTGCCCTTCATGAGAAAAACAAACCACGCAGGCGGTCTTGAAGGCGGCATGACCAACGGAGAACGTCTGGTGGTGAAGGTATTTATGAAACCGATGCCAACCCTTAGAAAGGGCCTGGATTCAGTCTCCTACCCGGAGTTCGAAGCCCACAAGGCGGATTACGAGAGATCGGATGTTTGCGCAATTTCAGCAGCTTCGGTTGTGGCCCGCGCCATGGTCAGCTATGTTCTTGCCGATGCATTCCTGGATAAATTCGGCCGGGATTCCATAGCCGACATAGAGTTCGCCTACGACAATTATCGGACACAGTGGCAATATGACTCGTCTTTTGATGGTTGCCAATAATTACAATTAAGGCCGGTTATCTGATAAAGCAGCTAATAAATATATCTATATCAGGCCCTTAAGAGAATTTGATCTAAAAAAGCAATACAGTGGGCATAGAAAATCAAGGACGGGGAATATCCCCTGTGGATTTTCCGATCCTTGAGATGAATCGCCTAAAGTTATTCCGGGAGATGAGTATGCGTCATAAAACTCGACATAAGGGTCCCGTCATCACAATGTTGTGGAACACCGCGCTTGAAGTGCGGACCCGTGTTGCAGTGGGAGCTGGTGCCAGAACAAAGCTGTCAGGCACCCTTCATCAGATCAACGCAGGCAGACATGTGCTTGTTCTCTGCCAACCCAGCACCGCCGTGCACTGGCTGAGAGATGTTCTGGCGCATCTGCCTTCTGAAGATTATCAAGTAACCACCCTGGAAGTGCCGGACGGTGAAGCCTGTAAAACTGTGGATTGGCTGGTAAGAATCTGGGAGCACCTCCAGGAACGTGGTTTTGAAAGACACGACACCATTGTCGCCCTGGGTGGCGGCTCCGTCTCCGACCTGGCTGGGTTTGCCGCATCGACCTACATGCGCGGATTAAACCTGATAGTAGTGCCGACCTCACTTCTTGCCCAGGTCGATGCCGCTATTGGCGGCAAAACTGCCATAAATCTACCGGCAGGCAAGAACCTGGCCGGGACCTTCTTTTTCCCCCGGGCGGTGCTGGCCGATCAGGAGATCCTCTCCACCGTGCCAAGACCACAACTGGTGGCAGGGGTAGCGGAGATACTAAAATACGGGATGATTGAAGATACCGTCGCAAAACAAACAGACTATGACAAGGGACAAAAGTCTCTCCTTGATGTTCTTCAAAAAGCCGTGGAAGACGGCTTTGAAATTGACGATCCTGCGGTATCAGGACTGATCACCAGCTGCATAAAGATGAAACTGTATATAGTAGCAAGGGATCCCCGGGAAGAAGGCTTGAGAAGAGTCTTGAATCTTGGACACACTCTGGGACATGCCCTGGAGAAAGCAGGAGAATTCAACCTGAGCCATGGTGCCTCGGTGGGCATTGGGTTGGTACATGCTACTAAGTTGGCAGTCCAACAGAAGCGCGTCAAGAAGGCTGATCTGGAGAGAGTAAAAGACATTCTATTCACAGCAGGGCTGCCCATCGAGATTCCCAAAGGTGTGGCTAAAGACAAACTAATAGAAGCGATGCTGCACGACAAGAAGAGAGATGGAGAGACGATAAAACTGATTTTGCCCCAGACAAGATTGGGCATGGTCGACTATGAAGTCTCGCTTCCTGTGGACGATCTCTCCAAGCTGGTCTGAGACTGAAATAAATCTATGAACGCCAGTAAGGCAGATGCAAAAAAGGCGAAGGGTCCTGTCAAAAAATTAGCCTTTCAAGGCGCCCCGGGATGTTTTGGACATCTTGCCGGACATCTTTTTTGCAAACTAAAAATGCCCGAACTGGACAGAATCAGGAAAGAGAAAACATCTGATATCAAATACACACCGTGCCAGTCCTATGATGAAGTAGTGAAGGCGGTGGTGACAGGCGCTGTGGACTTCGGCATCCTGCCTCTGGAGAATTCCAGCGTCGGAACAGCAATCCGCTCTTTTGAACTGCTCAGCAACAACCAGGTGGCATTGTTAGCCGATCTATTCATGCCCACAAGACATTGTCTAATTGGCCTTCCAGGAACCAATAAACAGAACATAAGAAGGATAATCTCCCATCCCATGGCCTTGAAACAGTGCCGTCTGTATCTATCCAAGCAGGATAATATCGAGGTAAGACCTTACTGGGATACAGCCGGAGCCTGCTTCTATATAAAAAGAACCCAGGACGCCAGTGTCGGAGCCATAGCCGGAGAAGCCGCAGCCCAGGCGGCCGGATTGAAAGTGTTCGAACGCAACATTGACGATTTCCATTCCAACGAAACCAGATTCGGCATCATTTCTAAAATTGACCTGGCCATGGGGGCGGTGAAGGCAGAGTTCCCGGACAGCCCCAGGTTGTCATGCTCTGTGGAGTTGGACCGCAAACAGAACGACCTGAGCAAATTCTTGAAAGAGACCCTCTCCCCTTCCCAGGTCGAACTATTGAACACGATCTCGTTTCCCATCGCCGAACGCCCCTGGGAGTATATTTATATCCTCGAAATCAAAGTGGAATCCAATGAAGAGACCCAGGCAATTTGGACAAAGGTGAGAACCAATTCAGCCAAAGCCAGAATCCTGGGGATTTATGAATCCCTGAAGCCCATTCTCGACAAAGCCGGTTGACAATAATCGTATATAAAAAGGACCAGATTTTTTTGATCTGACAGATCCGAATTTAAGCGCAACTTTCTCTTCCCCTACCGGGTAACCAATATGTTCGCGGCTAATGCGAAGCCGAATCGAACTTAAATCTAGTTACTTAGAGGAGTTGCAAATGAAAGTCGATGGAAAAAACCTGGCAAAAAACGCTCTTATTGCTGTTTCTTGCTTTTCGCTCGGATTTGCCGGAGCCCTGGAAATTAATCCAGCCCTGGCTCAGAATCCGGTCAGTT
>JAUIJG010000269.1 GCA_030431355.1 bacterium | reverse complement strand
CGGCGGCTACTAAGACAAAGTTTCGCCAACTGGCTCCGGATTATACCTATCTTCACCTTGCCACCCATGGACTGATAAATCCTGATAGACCCATGGATTCAAGTGTTGTACTGGCGCCGGAAGGAGACGATGACGGACTTCTGACAGTCAAAGACATATTGGAATTGCCACCATTGCAATCAAAGCTGATTGTTCTATCCGCCTGTCAAACCGGAAAGGGTAAAGTCACCGGTGATGGTGTCATCGGTCTTTCCAGGGCCTTTATCATAGCCGGTACCCCTTCGGTGATGGTCAGCCAGTGGAATGTGGACGATGTGATGACCGAGTACCAGATGTCCCTTCTATACAAGGAGCTGTTGTCGGGCAAGAGCAAAGCAAAGTCGCTGAGAACCGCCCAGCTAAAAACCATCAAGTTTATGGAGAAGGGATTGAGCAGCTCCAGTTCCGATGATGACTCTGAAGGAAACAGTTCAAAATCCGATTCCCTAAAGGGGCATGAACGTGCAAACCCCAGATATTGGGCTGCCTTCCAGGTTATAGGCGAGTATAAATAAAACTTTTATATCTCTTTTAGTTTGATTGGGAAGATTGGAGGTTTGGAGACCGAGACTCTCAGACCACCAAAAATCCTGTAGTTAAAGCCTGCGAATCCCGGGGCGGCAGGTGCTCCGATGTTGAAGATCTCCTGGGAGCGAATAAATGTTTGAATCGGAACTGAATGGTGAATTTTGCGAGCCAACTCCTGGGTGAGAATAACAACCTGGTTATTGGGACCTCCTCTATAGATTGGTCTGCCGAAGTTTGAAGCCAGGGTACCGTCACCAAGGAATGTCCAACCACCTTTTCTGTAGACGACTCCACCGGAGTAAAACTGGTCAAACTCCTGGTAGCGACTGAGCATTCGTCTGAAACGAATCTGACCAAGGCAGCTGGCGTAGGCTATGGTTCTTCTTCCATACTGCTTTGTCAGTGTCACCGATGGCAAAATGTCGTTGAGAAAAGGTGGATCATCGATATAGTCCAGGCTGCTGAAAAGTGCCCGGCTGAATAGACCGAAAGAAAGATTGGCGTTGTTTCGCAGGGGAACATCGTGATCGACCCTGAATCCTACAGATTGTAGAGTTCTTGAAAGGGGACGATTGAACTCTGTGTATTGGTCACGGAGAAGAAAATAATTGCATGCCACCCTGGTCTGTTTTGTTAGAGCGTATCCAACGGTTATGTTGGGCAGGACCCGGTAGACTAAGTCGGAGCTGTTGCGACTGTTTGTCTGAAAAACATTGGTCTCCAGCCTGACGCTGTTGTCCACGACGGCGCTAAAAAATATTTTTGATGGCAGTCTATACAGGGCACCGGCTTTAAACTGATCAAACCGGTCGAAGGCTGGTGCTCTTCTCGGCAAGCTGACCGGAGTGAGATCTAGCGGACGATCATCTCCCAGGGAGTCCGACGGAACCGATTGGGCAATGGAGAAATTGCCGGGTAAAGACACATCTCCTTTTATCAGGGTACTGGAAGAAGAAGGAATAGCCTGGGCCAGGGAGAGAGGCGCGCTGTCTTCCTCAAACTCTTCAGTCTCTTGCGACTCTTCCGGCTCAAATTTCGAGACGGGAACGCTCATGGCGGGATGAATCTGGTTTAATACCACCAGTGGTGGTTGTTCAATTTCTGACGCTTGACATGATCCGGCACTCCAGGAAAAAGCAAGCAAAGCAGAGGCAACAACAAATTGTGCCGTCTTGATTTTGGATAAGGGTAACCGGACGAGCATATTGTCAGAGTCGAGTATGCAGAAGCATTAGTAAGGTGTTTTGACTTGACTACTCCGGATAAAAAATTCCCGAGTATTTGTCAGTAGAATTATAACTAAGTCGACGTCTACTTCGATGAGTACTATGTAAGCGAAATAACTCTGTAACAACTACTTTTGCTTTCTGGTAAGGATCCCGCATAATTACGCAATAACTGATCGAATTTCGTTGATACCATTATCAGAATTAGCAGAAAGGAATTGCCTTATCGTGTCGGACAAGGTAGATGAATCAAACTCAAAGGACTCCTCGAATAAAACAGCTCCAGTCGATCGTCGGGAGCCGGCTATCAGGGTTGTGCTCTTACCCAGGGATACCAATAGCCAGGGTACTATTTTCGGCGGCATTATCCTCAGTCATATCGATTTGGCCGGCGCCGTTGAAGCTTCAAAGACCACTAAACAAAAAGTGGTGACCAAAGCAATAAATGAAGTCGAATTCAAAGCCCCGGTTTTTGTGGGCGAAGTGGTGAGCTTTTACGCCAGCACTATAAGAGTCGGTAATACCTCCATTACTGTTCACGTAGATGTGGAAGTCAATAGAGGAGACAAGGTGGTTGAAGTCACCCATGCCGACCTGACCTTCGTATGCGTAGATAAAGATGGGCGACCATCAAAAATTAAAAAGTAAGCTGTCTTATCGGTCAGGTATCATTCGAAGGTTTATCATAGGACCTCGAATTAAATTTGATTTGTTCCAGTTTTTATATCCGGGAGCCTGGCCATGGCTGACGAAAGCAAACAATCTACTTCCAACAACGAAAAAATACGACTCTATTTGGGCACCGCCTGCGGCAAATCCACGGCCACTTTCGGTGTCTTGCTAAGGGCCATAAGTTCAGGCAAAAACGTCACCCTGGTCTTCTTCGACAAGATGGAAACTAATTCCTCCGAAGGTCCTGGTCTAAAAGTGCTGACTGAGGCAGCTTCCAGAGAAGGATTCGGGAAATTGACGGTTAAATATACCGGAGTCAATCGGATAGGAACTGGACCTGGCGGCAGTTTTCGTCTCTATAGTTCGCCAAACGGCATACTCCCGGAAGATAAAGAAGCAGCCCGGGAAGGACTCGGCCACATAGCGGAAGCTTTGAAAAGAGGCGATGATATCGTTATCGGAGATGAGATTTTGGATGTGGCCAGGGTCGGTCTGGTGGACTGGAAACTGGTGGAAGAGACTTTTGCCCTGCGCAAAGATCCAACCGTTCTAATTCTGACCGGACGCCGCGCGCCCGATTGGCTTATGAAAGAAGCAACCACTATATCTACCACCACCCAGTTGAAGCACCACGGCAGAGCGATAGCCGGCCTAGATTGCTGATTGAGCGCCATTCCTTATCTGTTGATGTTGACTAACTATTAGGTACCGGGTTTGAGATTTTTTCTCTCTGCCTTGGCAGTTTCAGGACCGGCACCAATCTCCTTCTTCAAAACTTCAACGGCTTTGTTTAGCTGGATATCTTTGCCGTCGGTGGGAGATTTGTCGAACTTCTTGTAGGACAGATCAATCCACCAGGGACCTCTTCCGTCTTCCCAGTCTTTGTTTTTAACTTCGACTTTGTAGTCGGGGACGATTCCTGTCTTGTGAATGTCGATGTCATTTGGTGTGAGATATCTGGCAATGGTTACGTTTATGCCGGATTCATCATCTAGTTTGTTTATCGCCTGAACCAGCCCTTTTCCGAATGATTTTTCACCCACCAGCTTAGCCCGACCGTTGTCTCTCAAAGCTCCTGAGAGAATTTCGGAGGCACTGGCGCTGCCTTTGTTGATGAGCACAACCATGGGATGTCGGTTGATCGGACGGTTGGCGGAGAAGGTGGAATTTTTGTAGCCATCGGAATCTATGGTACTGACAATCACTCCGCGATCAAGGAACATGTTGGCTATTTCTATAGCGTTTGTAAGCAGACCGCCGGGATTATTCCTCAAATCAAGAATAAGACCGTCTGTGTTGTCCAGCTTTTTCAATGCTGCTTTCATCTCTCTGTTGGCTTTCTGGGAGATAAAAGTATCCAGTCGTATATAGCCTATGTTGCCGGGTAGAATTTCGGCGTTTGCCACCGCTCTTATAGGAATCTCATCACGAACGAGATCAACCGGCTTCTCTTTCTCCTTACCTATATTGAAGGTGAGGGTAACTTTAGCCCCTTTCGGTCCACGAATCTGCTTGACCACCTGGTCCAGGGATTGACCTTTGACCTCTTTGCTGTCGACGGCCATAATCTCCCAACCAGGTTTGATTCCTGCCTTGTAGGCGGGAGTACCTTCGATGGGGGCGATGACGACAACCCTGTGGTTTTTGTTCATACCGAGTTGCATACCCACACCGTAGAGATGAGCCTCAATTTGGGAACGTTCTTCAGCAAATGCTTCGGGATCAAGAAATCTTGTGTAAGGATCTCCAAGACTCCAGAGCATTGTCTCTATTGCTTTATGGGCATCGTCAAGGGTTTTGAGTTTGCCGTCGTACTGGTGCTTCCACTTATTCCAGTCCTGGTTGTTGTAGGCCTGGTCATAGTAGGAACGCTTGATAAGTAGCCAGGCTTTCTGGTAGAGCACCTGAGGCATAATCGCTAAATGTTTGGCCTGGGCCAACATCAAGGGATTGTTCTTGGCACCGCCGTCGGCGACCAGGACATGGGTGTTAGTGCTACCGGCTTCTGTTGCTATTAACCAGCTCTGGATTCCGAAAAACAATAAACAACTGACGAGGGGTATTCCGATTCGAGTGATGGCTTTACGGTTGGACAAGTCTCGATTTCCTTTTCTCTCAGGTCTCTATGAAGATATTAAAACAATTAATTACTTTAGTGGGAGAATTCTCCGACATATCTATAAAGAACTTTCCCTCTTTTTATATTTAGGACTATTTTAGACAAAATAAAGCAAAAATGTCGTGATCTGTCGCATTATGGCTGGATTTTGAAGCTAGAGCGTAACCTCCGGAAATTTCTTTGGAAAATTTTATTTTACCCCTTTCAAAGTGACAGGGGCGACTTATCCCTTCCCTTTTTACCCTCATTGTCATGTACTTTAATTATTTTGGGTATTCGACGCTTTTCCTATCTTGATAAAGTCCAATAACAATGACCTTTAGTATCAAAATTGGAGAACTTTCGTGGCTAGAGGAACTTCAACCTTAGAGAAAGAAGTGAATACAAACGCTCCCGACGCTGAAAACACCGCTGATAATGTCGGTGAAACCGGTGATAAAGGCTCCGTTTCCATTCCAATACTCGGCAAACTTACGGAAAAGACCAAGACCAGAATCAAAATCGGCATAAGTCTCTTTCTTTTTGCCAGTCTTTTCTTATTCGGCAAGGTGGACCTTTCCAAGAGCTGGGCGGCTGCTCTCACCGCTCATAAAGGCTATCTTGCGGGCTCCTTGATACTGTTCCTGCTGGTTCCGATTCTCAACGCCCAGAGATGGCAGCTTCTCGCTTCCGCGGTGGGGCTCAAGAAGTCTTTGCTGAAGATGACCCAGTACTGTTATGTTGGTACCTTCTTCAATCTGTTTCTGCCTTCCACGGTGGGAGGGGATTTCAGCCGTTGTTATTACCTGTCCAAGGGTACCGGTAAATATCTACATGCACTGTCGTCCGTTCTCGTGGATCGTGCCATGGGACTTGCGGTGCTTCTTATGTTTGCCACGTTCGGACTTCTTCTGGGACCCGGGGGGCAAGAGCTTCCCATCAACTTGAAATTGCCGATCTTTATACTCACATTCGGTGTTTTCTGCGTGGTGCCTTTTATGCCCCGGCTTTCCACCCGTGTACTTGGACCTTCCAACTGGTTGAGCCGCAAGCTGAATGAGAGCACCGCCAGGGTATTCTGGCAGGATCGTGGACTGATACTGACGGCATTTTTGCTCTCGGTGATCATGCAGGTTCTGGTGGTTGTCTGTCATGTGGGCATCGGAATGGCCCTGGGAATTGAGTTGCCGCTCTGGTACTACTTTGTTTTCTATCCGTCGGTGGCGGTGCTTGGCTTTGTCACTCCCAGCATCAATGGAATCGGTATTAGAGAATGGGCATACACCTACTTCCTCACATTCATGGGAGTGGAAAATTCCACAGCTCTTACCTTTGCCATTATCTGGCTCGGACTTATCACCTTATTGAGCCTCGTCGGTGGTGTCGTATATACCCTGGGACACTTTAAGATATCCGAAGAGGACAGACGGAAGTTTCAGACCGGCGGCGTCTAGTCTGTTGCAAAAGAGTTGCATATAAATTGATCTGGTCTGGTCATGAATTTTAATCCCTTAGTCCATGCTCCGGTGAAGGATGTCTGCCGAATGGCGGAGAGCCGGGGGCTAGACCTTTATCTGGTGGGAGGCTATCTCCGGGATAGCATCAGGCCCAAACACACCGGAAGGTCGAACGTTTATGATTTTGATTTTGCCGTGGGTGCAGGAGTTGACGCGGTGGAATTCGCCAGGGCTGTGACCGAGGAATTGTCCGGGCACTTTGTCTTACTGGACAACAAGAACGACACGGCTCGGGTTGTTTTGGATGATGGAACCTATCTTGACTTTGCCGGATGCGTGGGAGGCACCATCGAGTCCGACATCAAAAGAAGGGATTTTTCCATCAATGCCCTGGCCTGGTCCTATAAAGAGCCCGACAAGCTAATCGACCTGGTTGGTGGTGTCAGGGATCTGGAGGAAGGAGTTATTCGGGTTATATCCGAAGACAACCTCGTGGACGATCCCCTTCGCTCCTTGAGAGCATTTCGATTTGCTGCCCAGACCGGTTGTTCCATCGAACCTGAGAGTCTGGAGTTTATAAAGAAGCATGGTCAGAAAATCAAAACCGTGGCCAGCGAAAGAACCAACTATGAAGTGTTCCTGCTCATGGAAAGCAAGAAGGCAGGCGACCTTCTTCTTACTATGGCAGAGGTTGGTTTACTTGAAGCTATCTTCCCGGAGTTGGTCGACACCAGGAAAGTGACAGCCAATCAGTTTCATCACCTGGGTCTTTTTGAACATAGTATTGAATGTGTCAGGCAGACCGAACTATATATAGATGAATGTCCCGACTGGGTGCTCGAATCCGCCTGCCAGGAACTGACCCACAATGTAACCAGACTTGCCGCCACAAAAGTAGCCTGTTTGCTGCATGATATCGGCAAGCCCGATACCTGGGATATCACCGAAGAAGGCCGCCATACATTTCTTGGTCACGACAAGCTGGGCGCCACCATGACTAACGAAATGGGCATTCGCATCCGCTGGTCTAAGCCGGTGACCCGTTTCATTACCAGTCTGGTTAAGTGGCACTTGAGACCCGGCCATCTTTTTCACCAGGGTGATAAACCAACCGAGAAGGCTATTAATCGGTTCTATAGAAGCATAGGTGAAGATGTTCCGGAGCTTATGCTGCTTGCCTTTGGCGATCTCGGCGCAACCCGGGGAGAAGGGTTCACCGAGGATGTTCGCCAGAGCCTAAAAGACAACCTGAAGGCACTTTTAGCCGGGTACCCCGACTTTGTGGAGAGAGAGAAGCAACTTCCTCGATTACTTTCGGGAACCGATGTTATGGAGATTCTCTCTTTGAAACCCGGTCCTGTTATAGGAGAGGTTCTGGAAGCTTTGATAGAAGCTCAGACCCTGGAAGAGGTTAATGATGCTCAGTCTGCCAGGGTTTT
>JAUIJG010000268.1 GCA_030431355.1 bacterium | reverse complement strand
AAATTGGAAAAAACTTTCTCGTCCTGGTCGACGATATAGGTGACTATGACGCTATATATGACCATAACTACCAGATAAAGCCAGATCTTTCTGAAAACTGGAATTTTGTGAAGTCTGGTGAACGGGTGAATCCAGATGCCAAATGCTTTACCGACCTCATCCTTCGCTTCCAGGCGAGGTAGAGCAGTGGAGCTGAAGCCAGCCCAGTCCCCCTGGGCCTGACCATCCCGCCTGCTGGCGGACTGACCTTGGTTATCTAGTTCTCTGTTCACTGGTCACACCTGATCCTGAAAGAATGAAGCGGTTAAATATACTACAAAATAGAAGGAGATTGAACAAAGCATTGTTATAAGAGAGACTCTAATCAAATTTAGTTAGAGGGATTGCTCGAAAAGCAATTCACGAATTCTTCTGGTAAACAACCAGGTAGTGGTATAGAGAATGACAAAACTAAGTGTCGGTACTAAAGATGGTATCTTATCCAGGTTATCAGGAAAACACAAAACGCTTGCCACCGCAGCCGATAGTCCGACAAAATAATGACTGTAACGAAAACCGCGTGTCCCCATATCAAGACGTTCCCACATAACCGATATCCAGTAGAAATTCCAGAAGATATAGGAGAAGGGAATTAGTGATCCAACCATGGATTCCCTGGGACCAAAAGGGTATCGCGGGTCAATCGCCCTGACCTCAGTGTGTAAAAGAGTTATGGTGTATGCCCAAAAAGTATAGTTGACGATTTGCAGGGAGATGGTCAGAGCATTTAGATAAGCTCCCTGAAATAGAATTGGACTTAAAAAGACAGCCAGAGTTAGAGCTATTCCAATTTTTATTCGCCTTGGTAAGCCCAGATCCCCCGAGTACATGGGAGACTTTTCTAAAGGCTTTGTTTCGATAGCAGTGCTGCTCTTGGAGTCCATTCTCTTTGTCAGACGAATATTCGGGGCTGTCAAGCTCAAAGATTCATAGTAACACCAGGTACATAGACACTCTTTAGAGATAATTCACTTACCGGCAAAATCCGGCTATCTATATCCATCGCCAACTTATACCGGCTCGCAAGAAAGCCGATCCTGCAAAAGTGAGCGAATAGATTCCTTAGGGTTAAGATGACTCAACTTAATCTGAGCATCGGAGACACCGGACCGGTTGAGCTGAGCACGGATCTCCTCATAAGTCCCCGGAGGAAGATTGCGCACTTCTATCTCCATCAACCTACCGGATTGGCGCTTAGACTCGTATTCTATATTTGCTTTCATAAGGTAGTGGTCAAAAGTGCGTGCCAACTCATCGGAATCAAAACCGCCCGGATTGGCTTCCAGCCAAACTTCGTAATGGGGTCTGGGTCGAAAACATGGAATCAGCGTAAAAAATCGAACTGAAAGAGAGTGCCTGGAGCGGGTGGCACGCATCGCCTCCGTCACTTGCAATTCGGTAATCTTTTCACCCGTGAATGAGCTTACATTTCCGCCTTTGTACTGAAACTCTATCAGAGGGGTGCGATTGTAGAATCCGGTCACCTTTATTACATCGTTGATGTTGTATCTATAGAGCCCTCCGGAGGTGGTGAAGAGGATGTAGTAATTTTCCCCCTCCTCCAACTGATCCGCCAGAAGAATAGGAGGGTCGGCGCTCTCGATCTCAGCTTCCGGAATGAATTCGTAGTAGTGGGAATCAATGGCAAGCATCTGTTTGCCCGGTCCGAGATAGACAGAACCTCTCCCCTCGCTGGCGCAGTAAGTCATATCTTCTATCGCCGTCGACCCGAAATAATTGGGAAAGTCTTCAAGATAGAAGGAAGCGGCGGCACCGGTCCAGCAGGATATGAGGGCTAGTTCAGGCCAGATGTTACTGGGCACAAAGCGCTCCGAATCCAACAAAAATTTGAGCTCTTTAGCTCTCTTTCCATCAGGAACACAGAACCTGGAAAGACTCTGAAAAAGAGATGTTTCAATTTTGCCGGGCGGGTTCAATGTTCCCCTGGCCACATCATCTATCAGGCTTTCGGCATTGGAGCCTAATCGCCGACAAAGAATATCTATGGTACTGGGATTTGGTGTGATAAGAAAAGAAATAGGCATGGTAAGTGCCAGACGAAGCAAAGTGTAGTAGCGGGTCTCGTAGTCAGCGATGGTAAAAACTTCATAGGGAATAGGAGCAAAGTATTTGCGCACCAGTGAAGGAACGTTGCCGTAAATTGCACCACTAATAGCACCAAAAGGAATGCCGCAAGGAGCGACACCCTCACTGGCCGAAGAAACAACAGTGAGGGTGTTGCCTTTTGCCATCGATGGGTAATCCCGATACATGTTCAAAATTGAGACCGCAGAAGCTCGCCGATATTCATCCATATAGCTTCGAGTCACCGGCACATACTTTGGCTTTCCGGTGGTTCCGCTGGTCGTGGCAAACATGAAAGGCTGTTCACCTGTCAAAACATGTTTCTCTCCCCCCAGGGCGGCTTCTATATATTCACTAAAATCTTCATAATTTCTCACCGGAACGGCCCGGGAAAAGTCACTCCAGCTGTTCATGGATTCAAAGCCGTGTTCCTGGCCAAACCGGCTTCCTTGATTTGCCTCTAAAATAGCGGACAATCTCTCCAGCTGAGCCCTCCTCGGCTCACGACTGGCGGACTCCAACCGCCTCAGTTGAGGACTGAAGGCGACGGCGAGGGATCTATATATGGCGTTACGGAGCATTTTATTTCTGGTTCATCCCGACAAAAAAGCGTGAACAAGGCTCTTATATTCAAATTAGGAACATTATTGAAGCTGTACCAAAAGCGATGAACTTAAGCTCGTCTCATCTAAGAAAGTGACCAAAGGGCAGTATATCTTGACTATGGACTCAAGCCTTACGCCGAACTCATTTTTGCCCCTTTACATAATTAGATCGTTTCAATGGTAAACAGGACAAAAGAACCTAGACTACCTGGGTACCAGTTATGGGTCCCAGCAGAAACCACCAATGCCGACCTTCCAAATTGTTGCCTTAGCACCAACAAAAATCTGTGGAGAATCAGGTAAGCCAGCCATCGCCATCGCGGCGGCTCGCGTCGGCGCGTTGGGATTCATCGAATTCAGCGGCTTACTTGAGTCAAACATCGCCGACCAAGTGGCGGAGAGCCTGAGGATATGTAGGGCTGCTTGCCCGGACGGCAAATTCGGTCTTTATCTAACCTGTAGCCAGCTTAACAACCTTGTGGATTCAAAACAGTCGGACTTTTTGACCGGTCTTACCATTGTCCTGACGGATTCGGATCAAAGCTCGAAGTTAGATGCATTGAAAGCCTATAAAGGCGGACACTTCATTCTCGGAGCAGAAGTTTTCGGCGCCAGAGAAGCAGTAGCGTTGGAGAAAGCCGGAGCAAGCCTTTTAGTCGCCAAAGGTAACGAAGCCTACGGTCTATCCGGCAGCAAGACCTCATTTATCCTGACCCAAGAAATCGTAAATGCTGTGGAAGTGCCCATTTGGACTAGAGGAGGCATCGGTCCTCACTCTGTGGCAGCGGTACAAGCAGCCGGCGCCTCCGGAGTTGTTTTGGACAATCAGCTCTATCTGGCCAGAGATTCCCATGTACCGGAAAGAGTTAGGCGCTTAATCCGCTCCCTGGATGGAAGCGGAAACGAAACGGTGCTTGAAGAGGCTCCGGGAAGACACAACTTTCGATATTTCAAAAGACGAGAAGCGGTTAACGCCGCAGAAAGAGAAGAATCTTCCGAGAACTCTGGTTCGCACCCGTCTCCGGCTCAAGAACTATCATTGGAAGGATGGTGCCTCCGGAAAAAATCGCGCATCCTGGCAGGACGCCAGCCCGTTGATGGAGTTTTAAAATCAGAGCCGGATATGTACCTTCTCGGACAGGATGCCGCCTTTGCCACCAATCTAGAAAAATCCGGTGGCACCGTCGCCGGTATCATAGACATCTATTTAAACAACTTGAGAACCTACTCAAAACTGGCAACGAAGGACCAGGTTCTTGCCAGAGGCTCCGCTCTAGCCGAATCTCACAGGACAGAGTTCCCCATAGTACAGGGAGCAATGACCAGGGTGAGCGACAACGCTGAATTCACACGGTCCGTGGCGGAAGAAGGCGCATTGCCATTTCTTGCTCTATCCCTGATGAGAAGCGAAGAGATTGAAGCCCTACTGTCGAATACCAGCAAACTACTGGGAGATCGCTCCTGGGGTGTCGGTATTCTCGGATTTCTCCCCTCCCAAATGCGTAATGAGCAGATGGAAGTGATAAGAAAATACAAGCCACCATTCGCTTTGATTGCAGGAGGCAGGCCGGACCAGGCGGAAAAGCTGGAGAAAGAAGGAACAGCCACTTACCTCCATGTTCCATCCCCTTCAATCCTCAAATCTTTCGTGGATATGGGAGCCAGACGATTCATTTTCGAGGGCAACGAATGTGGCGGTCACACAGGACCGAGATCAAGCTTTATCCTCTGGGAACAGATGATCGACGTGCTTCTTTCATCTACTAAAAGCATTCCGGAGGAGAACAACTCTTTTCACATTCTCTTTGCCGGGGGTATTCATGACGCCCGATCGGCAGCTATGGTGGCGACGATGGCAGCGCCTCTCTCTAGCCGAGGGATGCGCATAGGAGTGCTCCTTGGAACAGCCTATCTCTACACGGAAGAGGCTGTTCGAACCGGTGCCATAGTAGAAGAGTTTCAGAAACAAGCCATCAAATGTGATGACACGGTTCTTCTCGAAACCGGTCCAGGTCATTCTATAAGATGCGTCGAAACACCCTACAAAGTAGAATTCGATTCCAAAAAGAAAAAGCTAATCGCCGAAAAGAGGTCCCGCACCGAAGTCAAAGATGAGCTGGAGAGAATGCACCTGGGTCGCTTGCGTCTGGCCAGCAAAGGACTGGAAAGAAAAGGCACAGAGTTACTGGCAGTCTCGGAGCAGGAGCAGCTCTCCCGAGGCATGTATATGATCGGTCAACTCTCTTGCCTGAAGCAATCCGTACAAACCATTAGAGAATTGCACGAGGATATTTCTTCCGGTGGCACTGACTGCCTCAAACAACTGCCGATCGTGGAATTTTCTCAAGCAAAAGAACACAACAGTCCAAAAGAATCCATAGCAATCGTGGGAATGGCTTGCAATCTCCCCATGTCAAACGACCTGGAGAGATTTTGGCGCAACATCATAGACGGTGTCGACGCCATAGAAGAAGTTCCAGCGGATCATTGGGACTGGAAGAAATTTTATGACAAAGACAGATTCGCCAGCGACAAAGCAATCTCCAAGTGGGGAGGCTTCATAAAAAACATTGTCTTTAACCCCAGCGTCTACGGCATTCCCCCCAAAAGTTTGGAATCGATAGATCCGGTGCAGATTCTCATGCTGGAGGTGGTTCGTCAGGCCCTGGAGGATGCCGGCTACAGCGAACGTAGATTCCCCAGGAAAAAAGCATCCATGCTCCTGGCAAACGCCGGTCATGGTCCTATCGCGGCAAAATACGCAATCCGTTGCATGATGGACAACGAGCTGGACGACCTGCTCGATGAGAAGACAAAAGACCAGATTCGCGCGCAGATGCCTAACTGGTCAGAAGATTCACTACCAGGCAATTTATCGAATGTCACCGCCGGTAGAGTATCTAATCGGTTCGACCTGAGTGGTATCAACTTCTGCGTGGACGCCGCCTGCGCCTCATCCCTTGCTGCCATGTATGTCGGTGTAAACGATCTCCGTTCCAGAGCCAGCGACCTGGTCGTGCTCGGCTCAGCCGACACCCATAATAATCCGATAGATTTCCTCAATTTCAGTAAGACCCATGCCCTTTCAGAATCAGGGCGTTGCAATACTTTTGATGCGGCAGCCGATGGTATTGTATTAGGTGAGGGAATCGCGGCAATTATTCTCAAGCGCTTAGAAGACGCAGAGCGTGACGGAGATAAAATCTATGCTCTTATTCGAGGCATAGGCGGCTCCAGTGATGGCCGAGCCCTGAGCCTGACGGCCCCAAGACCCGAGGGTCAAATGTTGGCTCTCGAAAGAGCTTACGAAAATGCCGGCGTGACCCCTTCTACCATCAGCCTGGTGGAAGCCCACGGCACCGGCACAGTGGCCGGCGACAAAGCGGAAGTAAACGCATTAAGTCAGATCTTCAGTGAAGACGGTGCGGAAAAAGAAAGCTGCGCCATCGGCTCGGTCAAAACAAACATCGGTCACACCAAGTGCACTGCAGGTCTAGCTTCCACAATCAAAGTAGCCAAAGCTCTGTACCACAAGGTGTTACCCCCAACCATCGGAGTAAAAGAGCCGAATCCGGCCTGCAAGTTCGGAGACAATCCATTCTATATCAATTCAGAATCCAGACCCTGGCTGAATTCGCAAGGGGTACCAAGAAGAGCTGCGGTAAGTGCGTTTGGCTTTGGTGGTACCAACTTTCATGCCGTACTGGAAGAGTACCAATCGCCTCTTGAACCGGTCAATCAATTCGTGTCCGATACCTGGTCCGGTGAACTGTTCACTTATAGAGCCAGGAACGAAATCGAATTGATGCGAGCCCTTTCAAAAACAGAGAAGGAATTGAATGCTGTCTTCCAGCAAAAGTCCCTGGGTCTGGATTCCGAAGCGACCTCCATCGATCAGACAAGATTGACTACTCTGGCAAGCCTCAGCGCCGGTCGCTCTTCCTCTGTTGAAGAGGCGAAACTCTCCCTTGCGATTGTGGCATTGAGTCTGGATGACCTGCAAGTGAAGCTGGCTCGCTCAAAAGAACTTTTAGAAAAGGGCAATTGCTCCACGGATGCGACCAAAGCCTCGGAGAAGAATTATCCTCGAACCTTTAAGGATCCCAGGGGAATTTTCTTCAATTCCCAGCCAATGAGCCCGGAAGACAAAGTTGCATTTTTATTTCCCGGTCAGGGGTCCCAGAGAGTAAACATGCTCAGGGAATTATCCTTGTATTTCCCAGAAATCAGGCAACAGTTTGAACAAGCGGACAGAATGTTGCCGATGCCGATACGGGACCAGGAAGCAGAGAAGAAAAAATCACTCAGCTCCTACGTATTTCCAATTCCTGGATTCGGAGACGACCTGGCTCTCAAGCAAAAAGAAGAGCTTGCCGACACCAGAATCGCGCAACCGGCTCTGGGAGTAGCGGACCTGGCCGTAGCTAAAGTTCTGGCCTCTTTCGGCATAAAACCGGATATGGTGGCAGGACATAGTTACGGAGAGCTAGTGGCCTTATGTGTTGCCGGAGCCATCACGGAAGACGAACTCCTGAAAGTTTCCTGGCAACGTGGTCAGATCCTCTCCTCAACAGCAGAAAACGGAACAATGCTCGCGGTGCTTGCATCAGTAGCACAGATTTCCGACCTTCTCAAATCGGTCCCCTCGGTTTCCATCGCCAATCAAAACTCTCCCAGCCAGACCGTGCTCGCCGGAGACATGGATGGAATCGCAAAATTCAGTAAGCTGGCCCAGAAGAAAGGAATTCAGGTAAGGGAGATT
>JAUIJG010000267.1 GCA_030431355.1 bacterium | reverse complement strand
TTTGATCGAAGAGGATAGCAAATTCTTCTGGCCCTACATCGGTAATTCTCGAATTCATCGCAATTTTGGAGACTATTCTAAGGCGGAAAAGAGCGCTAAAAAAGCTCTTTCTGTCAATAAGAAGAGTGTGGAGGCTCTCATTGAGCTAGCGCAAATAAATAAAGAACGTGGCAGAACTTCCCGTGGTATCAGTCAGGCTAAGAGGGCTTTGAAGATCGATCCGGATAACCAGATGGCTAAGCTTGTTCTGAAAAGTCTGGAGAGTTCGACTACTAAAGCCGATAGCGAAGGCTAGGACAGAGTCTGACTGATTAGAGGAGTGCGGGTTATGGAAGCAAAGCAAGTATTTCTCGGTGGAGCCTGCGGCAGAACAACCTGGCGCAAGGATATTGCCATTCCTATTTTGGAAGAAGCTGGTGTCACATACCATGACCCTCAAATGGGTGTAGGGGAATGGTCCCCGGATGATGAAGCTTCCGAGATGCTCAGTAAAGACGAGTCCGATGTGTTGATTTTTGTGGTCAGCAAAGAGACCCGGGGCGTGGCTGCTGTGGCCGAAGCCAGTTATTTAATCGGTGCTGAAGTACCTGTGGCTGTATGTTTGCAGTTTGTGGAAGCCGATACGGTTATAGAAGGAAAGAAGGTCACTGAATACGAAGCAGATGATCTAAACCGTGGTCGATACTTTTTGAAATCTATGGCTCAGAAGCATAATGTGCCGGTGTTTGAAGATGTGGACGCCACCACGCGCTACGCAGTAGAGCTGGTTCAAAAGGGCAAAAGCCTTTTGAAACTGGCCACTCTACAGGAGATTGTCAGTTGTCTTGAATTCAAAGATATGGATTTCAATGTTTGCCCGGCATTTGAGGGTTTCTTGTTATGGCTCTCCGCCAGGGAAGCTTGTGCTTACACCAGTGAAGATACCATTCAGTTGGGACGCAAGTGGTTTATTCCCCACGACCTGAAGCGCAGTGAAGTTGTTAAAACCGCATTCAAAGCCGTAATGACCTGGCAGGAGCATGAGGCTCGTGAACATTTTAAATATCGTGGTCACAGGATTTTTGGACCGCACTTTAGCGTAAAAGAGCTTTCAGAGTTGTGCGAACGTCGCAAAGAGAAAGCAGCCAACAAAAGTTCCGGCGCCAGGGATTTATAAAAGCCATGCTGGAAGTTTTGGAACTGCCCAAGTCCGGGCAAGGTGCCGAAGATGCCCTTGCCGGTGAGGAATTTTTCGAACAACTCCGCTCAAACTTGTCTTCCCGGGGCGCTGTGATCATCAGGGATTCTAAGTTCAACTTGATGACGGAGAGGTTATTGCAGTGCATTCACGAACTATTTTCGCTTTCTCAAGAAGAGAAGGATCGCAATCGGCTTGATAAGTCAAAGGGCATCTACAGTGGATTCTCTGCTCTCGCGTCAGAAAGAGACTTCAGGGAGCAGTTTCATCTCTTTATCGGTTTTCATAAAGACGACCATGTTTCCGATCTTAAGGCCCCGAATGTCTGTCCATCTTCTCTCGCGTCTCCCTCGTCTCCCTGGTCCGAGTGCGTATCTGAGCACATGGAGTTTATGCAAGAACTGGGTGAATCGTTCTTGAATGCTCTCATGGACCAGGAATGGCATAGAGGGCAGGGTTCTCAATCATATTCCCTTCTTAAGATGATCAAGTACAGTCGCACCGGCTTCGGGGCAAGATCCGGCACCCCTCCCCATATAGACTGGAGCTATCTGACTCTAGTATGCCAGGATTCTAATCCGGGTCTTGAAATTTTGGATTCCGCCGGAACCTGGGAGACTATAAAGCTTGAACCCGATTCTTTGCTGGTAATTGTTGGAGAGCTGCTGGAATTGGCTAGCGCTGGGAGATACCCTGCCGTACCTCATCGATTCAAAATCACAGAGGCTTTGCAAGAGAGAGTGTCGGCACCGTTTTTCCTCTCACCTGATCTGGATCAGGTTGTTCCCTGGACCGAAAAGACCGATGGTCACGAGCGTAATCTAGCCGAATCGGTGGAGCATGTTCATAGAGTCTTCGCGCCGGGAGAAGTGTCCGGTCCCATTCAATTTGGAGCGAGTGAAGTTAACAGAAAAGTGGCAGGTCGTTGGTGCTATCGACCCGGATGTTGTCGGTAACAGCGAGTCAAGTTCAGGCTATGTAGACAGCCACAGGACAGTCCGCTTCCGCCAGCACTTTGTCCACAATCTGGCCCAGGAAGAGATTTCCGGTCGGTCTTCTTTGACCACCTAGAATGATAGCGTCGGCACTTATTTCTTTTGCTATGGCGATGATTTCATCGGCGGCATTGTCGGCTTCTTTTACCAGGGTTTCCATCTTAACTTCAAAAGCTTCTGCAAGAAGGGAGGCACTGTCGGTAATATCTTCAGCGTGCTTTTGAGCATGCTCGGCGCTTGATTCATCCGTGGCTCTGCTCTTCTCCACCACGGAGAGGCAGGTGATATCGGCACCGGTGTCTTTAGCAATGACAAGGCCTAGCTCGATAGAGCGAATGGAAGTGTCTGCACCGGAGCTGGGAATAAGAATCTTGCTTACCTTTTTGTCGAAGCGTGGTTTGTCGGTGGCCCAGTGCAGTACTAAAAGAGGGCAAGTACTTCTGGCGGCCAGGTCGTCCAGCTGTTTGCTGAAGAGTTGCTCTGTTGCAGAATCTGAATCTGGTTTCTTGGCCACGGTGCCGGTTAAAATCAGATCGTAGCCTCTAGTAGATTCGTTCAAAATCTCATCCACCCGGTCTCCTTCATTCACCTCTGTGAGACGTTCGACCATGGTGACATTTGCACTATCAACCAGGCTCTTCAGTTGTTCTATGAACTCTTTGCCGGGAGCATCGGCGGGATCTTCTACGGCACTGAACATGGTTGCTTCAATTTTATGATGTTTACCTATGGCGTTTATGATATGAGCGCTTACAAGCGCGTTACCGCCACCGCCGGTGGGGAGTAGAATTCTTTTGATCGAACCGATATGAGTCCCGGCTTTTGTCTCCTCTTTCTGTAGGCGGTCTTGTTCGTCTTCGCCTATGTCCACGTTTTTCAAGCACCACTTCATCAATGGAGGCGTGATCGCTGTTGTGATCAAAGACATGACAATAATAATGGATAGTAACTCCACGGTGATGATTCCCATGGAATAACCGAGAATTCCCACTATCAGTCCCATGGCGCCGGGCGCGTTGGCACCGAATCCGAGACACAGGGCTTCCCATTTTGAAAGCCCGCCCCATCGACCTCCGACAAAGTTGGCTCCTACCTTGCTTGCACAGGCCAGAAGAGACATCGCTACAGTAAGGAGGAGAAGTCTTGGGTCGGCCAGCAATTTCAAATTTACGTGTAGTCCTGCCCCCGCAAAAAATATTGGAGCAAAGATGCCCATTGTTATCACTTCAAAAGAGTGGATTACCCGGGAGCGGACAATGGCTGTCTGGGAGAGAAGAAAGCCCACCATGAAAGCACCGAGGACAACATGAACACCCACATATTGGGTAAATGCCGCGCTCAAGAGAAGTAGGACAGTGACCGCGGTAACCAGAGCTTCATCTCTCTGGGTGTGATCGTTTACCCAGCGCAACAGGTTGAAGAAGTACTTGCGTCCTAAGATTGCCACCAGCACAAAAATGAGCGTACCGATTGGAGCTTTTAGCATCTGCGGTCCAAATGAGGTATGGGCACTGGCAAGCGCTGCCACCAGAGCCAGAATGATACAGCCGACGGTGTCATGCACTAGAGCAGTGGCAAGAATTATCTGGGCCACGTTGCGCCTTAGAAGATGCATGTCCATAAGGATTTTTGCAATTACAGGCACCGATGAGACAGAAAAGACCGTGCCGATAAAGAGGGCAACAATCAGTCGATGTTGCGGATTGAGGAGTAGGTCCTCCGGAATTAAGAAAGCAAATCCGAATCCGGTTAGATAGGGAATCAATATTCCCAGTATGGAAGCGCCCAAGGCGGAACGTCCCTGTTTCTTAATCAGCTCAATATCCGTTTCCAGTCCGGTGAGCATCAATAGAAAGATCACACCTATCCAGGAGACAACCTCCAGTAGATTTGCCTGGCTCGCCTCCACTGGAAAAATCAGACCGGCAAGGTCGGGGAAAATCGAACCGAACACTGATTTGCCGAGAATTATTCCAGCCAACATCTGTCCGATAACGGCAGGTTGACCGAAGCTGGCCACAATCTCGCCACAGATAAATGCGCCTAACAGCAATATGGCAATTTGCAGGAGAAGCAGAAGCACTTGGTGTTCGCCCAACATTTTGATGTCGGACTTCTTGGTATTTCTGTAGATAGGCTCCAGCCTTGATGCTTTGGTTCGGATACTTTCCGCCCATCGCTTCGCTAACTCCGCAGAGGATTTTCCGAATACTTTCACGTCCGAATCAGTAACCACGGCAAGAACTTTTCCACCCAGGAGAACAGCGTCTTTTCCGCTTTCTGCCTTGCCGACCGTTATTTCACCGGGTTTCAGCTCAGGTTCTTTAAGTACCTCGTTGATTGAGGCAGTAATTCCAGCGGCTCTGTCGGAGGCGCTGGTGGTACCGCTATCGGTTACTAGAAAAGCTGCTCCTCCCCCCACCCGGACAGGGGCGTAGGTGTAAGTCTCCCAGGCCCTGGCGGAGCCAGCAATGAGCTGCAGGAGAAAAACCGATAGCAGAATTATTTTTGCGATTTTCACTGATTTTGCTAGTGGAGTCGACTCACCACTACTAAGATACCCAGATTACCCTTTATTTGATTCGGGCTCGCTATTTTTTATAGGGCGTGGGGATCTTGGCTTAGAGAAAAGAGCTAGCCACCCATTGAGAGCAAAAGAGAGAGCTACCGCGATGGTGGAGATTGCCTTTCTGTCAGTGAACAGTACAGGCTTGTTTTTCTCGAAGACATAGTGGCCGACTAATTGCAGAGTCCAACCGAGTACAAAAGTAAGCGCTGCCAGCTTCCAATCCATTAACAAGAGCGGGAATGAGGCAATTATGAGAGGAATACCAAAAAGGTGGGTGAGCTTGCAGCCCAGGGTCTGATGTTGGCTCCGGTAATACTGCCAAGGGCTGCTATCGGATTTTGGGGTGGATACTTCAATCATCGTCATCATTGGGCTCCCCGGGACGTCAAGGGAGTTTACCAGTCCACTCCTCTATCTCTAACTCTACTTTACAAGGTTTCTTTCTATTCTCCAAATCAAGGACAGCTCAAAAGCCTAATGGGTTCCCGATTTTTCATCTGTTAGGCGAAATTTCTGTGGAGATTATATGCTGTATTGTTCGCTCTGACTGGAGAAACAGCATTCCGCACCTCTGAAATGCGATATTTTAATAGTTTTAGCTATATTTAGATCGTGGTAAAGCTACAATAGAAGCAGGTTTATTCTGATAGATTTTATAGGGTGTTTTTTCGGATGAGTGATAGAGGCGAGAGAGACGATCGAGAAGGTTGGTCCTTTGCAAGGGAGAACAAGTTCACCCAGATGGTGGACAAGACCAAGAGCGATCGCCAGAAGTTTACGGAAGAGAAGCAGCAGCGGAATCTTGACCGTAGCCGGGACAATATCAGCGATGAAACCCTGGAACAGTACGAGAAAGTCAGTCTTCTAGACAAGTCCACCGGTCTGTTCAACTTTAAGACATTTATGAGAAAGCTGGAGTATGAGCTGAAGCGCGCCAAGCGCTACAAGCGACCCGTCTCCATCTTGATTGTTGAAGTAGATGATATGGAGACTTACGGTCGCCAATACGGCTCTATGATCGTGGAAGACATGCTGCGCTCCGGAACCAAAATAGTGAAGAAGGCTATTCGTGACGTGGATATTCCCGGTCGCTGTAAGGACAATCGTCTGGCTGTTATCTTCCCTGAAACATACTCGTCGAGAGCGGTTGTGGTGGGAGAGCGAATTCGAGAGCGTTTAAAGTCGACCTCTATCAGTGAAGAGCTGAAGCATCTGAGAGTGACGTGCAGTGTGGGAGTGGTCTCTTTCCCCACCCATGCAAGAGACGAACTGGACCTGTTTAATAAAGCTCTGGAATTTCTTGAAGAAGCGAAGTCCGAAGGCGGCGACAGAGTCTACAACGGTTGATAACTCTAGAAGTCTAGATCTTGTAATGTTTTCTCTTCCGGAGAGACAGTTGTGCTGGTGTCATTACCGGTATTAACAGCACCTGGAACAGGAGCGCCATTCACTTTGATAGGTGGCATATTCGGTGCTTTTATTGCCGGTTTTAAGACTGGTTGACTATTTGTCATGCTACCGTTGGTGGTGCCACTATTTGGCAAGGTCTGTTCCGTTGTTGTTTCCGATGCCGTCTCCGGTGCTCTTTGTTTCTCCAGTTTGTAGGCTTTGTAGAGCGAGCCGTCAATGAATACTTTGAACTCCTTGGTACCGTCCAGGGCCGCGGGGGTATCCGAAATGAAGCTGAATGGTTTGGATTGTTTCGCTTTCAGAGGTCTGACGAATTCATCCACCAGCTTAGTCTCTTTCGAGTAAATGGTGTCAAGCTTTCTACTATCGTAGAGTTCTACTCTCATTGTTAGATGGCCGATACTGCGACTGTTAGGATTCCAGATCTCGCCGGATATCATAGGCAGCCTGGTCTCTCTATCTATTCCGACTCTTACCTTTTTCAGAGTCACCTCGGGTAGTGAGCTGGTGGGATCGATTGATCTGGCCTGCTGGAGATAGGCATAACCCGTCTCTGTCTGACCATTGTCCAGCATCTCTTTGCCCCGTCTACCGAGAAGGGTGGCCAGCTTCCTCTGCAGTCTTTGACTATTGCTCAGTTCAAGGGCTTTGCGAAGTTGATCGATTGCCAGCTCTAATTTGCCGGATTTTTCGTAGATGTCGGCGCTGGTCTCATAGTGTTTTGGATTTTTGTTTATCGCTGTCAGCTTGGAGAGGTAGGATAGTGCCTCGTCATCTTTTTTCTCAGAGGCCAGTTTCTTGGCCAGCTTTTCATATATGGTGGCAAGTCTGGCTTCGCTCTCTCCAAACCGAGAACCTTCTCTTATCTGCTGAACTTCTTCCCAGCTTCTCAGAGCTTTGTCGAGATCCCCTTCGGATAGTGCTTCGTCTCCTGCCAGAGCATTGAGGTCGGCTAGCTCGGCGCGTTTGCCCGGAATGTTCTGATCAGCCAGGGGTCTGATCAGATCTATGGATTTTTCGTATTGCTTGCGCAGTCGATAGTAATTTGCCAGGTCCGAGGCAAGCTCAGGCTCGGAAGCCACGCCTTTGCCAAGTTTTTGGGCTTTGTTCACCATCTTCCAGGCTTCGTCGACTTTGTCTATTCCCACATAAGCTCTTGCTATAAGAAGGTAGGCTCTGGGGTTGGAAGGATCTGCTTCGATCGCCTTTTTAAGGGTGCTAACGGCGAAGGCATACTGCCCTTTGTCCAGCTCTACTCGACCTTTCTTCACAAGCCTGGAGTCATCGGCTGAGCGGGTCAGGAAAAAGAATGTGGCGCCGGCGGCCAAAAGAATGATTACTAGACCG
>JAUIJG010000266.1 GCA_030431355.1 bacterium | reverse complement strand
CCATCGTCACTTTCTTTGGCGTATTGCTGTCTGTGCCATGGTTTTGCATGGTTGTCGCCACCACGGTTCTATCGCTTCCATCTTCCGTAGTCGCTCCAGGGGAAGAATTTGTGGCATTGCTAGCATGAGCCTGGCTCTGGCTAAGATTAGGCGAAGTGACATGGATGGAGGGGGGCACCTGTATGGAGCCGGTCGCGATGGCGTCCGCTATTCTTCTGAGTTCAATTTTTAAGTTCTCCATGGACTGCGGTCTGTCATCCGGCTCTACCATTAAGCAGCTTCTAACCAGGTCTTCCAGTCCTTCTATCTTTGACAAACTCTCCGGAAACGGTGATGGATGCTCCGTGGTCTTTAGATAGATTGTTTCAAGGAATGTGTTTCCTTTATGGGGAAGATTGCCGGTCAGAATTTCATACATGATTACGCCCAGGGCATAGATGTCGGTTCTATTGTCCACCGGCTTTTTACCGCTGCACTGCTCGGGGCTCATGTACGCGGCGCTGCCCACTATTTGCCCTGTTTTGGTTAGCATCAAGGACTCTTCGGTATGCCTGGCAATGCCGAAATCCAGCACTTTCAGTGGACCTTTGTTGCCTTCTTCCGTGAACATTATATTCTCCGGCTTGAGATCCCGGTGCATAATTCCCTGGGCGTGGGCATATTCCATCGCTTCGGCAATCTGGATAGATATTGCCAGGGCATATTCCGGAGCCAGGCGACCGGCTTCTTTCAAAATCGACTTCAGGTTCTGGCCCTTCATCAGTTCAAGAACAATGTAGGGTTGGCCTTCCGGGGTTACTCCGAAGTCGAACATGGTAGCTATGCCTGGATGTTGCAGGTTGCCCATGGCGGTGGCTTCCCGTTCCAGGCGTTTAACGCTGATCTCGTCCCTGGCGTCCCGGGCAGGCAAGAGTTTTAGTGCCGCAAATCTTTTGATTCTTTTGTGTTGCGCCTTATAGACAAGACCCATGCCGCCTTTGCCCAATCGCTCCAGGATGACATATTTGTCTATCACCTTACCCACCAGGGGATCAGGCGGTGCACTAGCTGGCTTTTTGACGGACGGATCTTCCATAAGGAACCTTTCATCACCCTATATATTTTACTTTCCCGTTTGTAAGAATGCTTATTGGTCTCTAGATTGTCGTCGCTATCAGTACTTTGCCTTGAATCCCATGCCCTATAACAGTTTAGGGCTAAGGGCTCCCCTGGTCTGCGACGGCGCATAGTACAAAATCCCATATCTCTGGCATAATCAAAGTAAGGTTAGTGTTTCTTTGATTTCAGTTATGTCAAATGCGGAAGAGCGGATAAATTCCGGGCAAGCGGAGACATGCCCAGTTTGCGGATTACCCAGAAGTAGTTCAAGCTCCGGCAGAATTACCCAGTATATTTCTGTCTGCAATTGTCTGAAAACAAAGAGTATCAGGTCCGCTGCAGCCGGAGCCGTCGGGATCAATATTGTAGATGTTTGCGCCTCCTGCGGAAAGCGAATCGGGCAAGGGCGCCGGGGCAGTCTTACCCAGTTCATTTTTCGCTCTGAGCTGTGCGGGTGTTCCGTGCCCCGACCTCTGCGCAAAGAAGCGCAGCAAGAGTATTTTTCCGAGGTGTTCGAAGGCTTCAAAGTGGAGGCGGAGCTGGAGGATGCTCCGGTTCTGGAGTTGGATGAGGAGAGTTTTCCCCTGGAGAGATACATTCCATACCTGGTCCTGGGTAGAGGCGCCAGTGGAACTGTTTATCTTGCTAAGGACCGAGTACTGAAAAAGCGTGTGGCGGTCAAAGTCCTGAACTCTGTGGATGACAGGCAAGCGATAGATTTTCAGAATGAAGCGAGGGCTACCTCGGTATTGGATCATCCAAACATCATCAAAATTTTTGATTTCGGATGTACCGAGGGAGGGGCTCCGTATATGGTGCTCGGGTACAAGCCCAGTGTCAGCCTGGACGTGTATTTGAAAGAGAAAGGAAAGTTACCCTATCATCAGGCTTTACCAGTCTTTATCCAGTTGTGCCAGGCGCTCTCCTATGCCCATGAAAATGAGATTTTTCACCGGGATTTGAAGCCCAGCAATATCTTGCTGACCGGAGAGAGTATTGCCGATGCCAGGGTTAAATTGATCGATTTTGGTGTCGCTCGCACCAAGCAAGTGAACCAGGAACCGACCATCGTACAGGGTAAAACCATAGCAGGAACACCTGCCTATATGAGCCCGGATCAGGTTCATGGCGGAGCCTATGACAGGCGTTCCGAGATCTATTCTCTGGGCTGTGTGATTTTTGAAGCTTTATCCGGGAAACCGCCCTTTGTGGGGGAAGAGAGTCTGGAGATTCTGCGCCAGCATGCAGAAGATGATCCTCCCGAACTTGATGTCGATGGACCTGTGCCGAAAGAACTGTCCGCACTTTTGCGCCAGTGCCTGGCAAAGGATCCTGACCTTCGCTTTCAGTCTATGGAAGAGCTTGAAGAGGCGCTTCTGTCAGTGCCCCTCAGTCTCGCCGGTTCAGGAACCAATTTTGAGCAGGTTTATGGTGACTCGGAGGCGAGTGTTTTCTATGGAGTGGCGGCGGTTCTCTCCCTTGCTGCCTTTTTTCTAGGGTGCGCTTTCTGGTATCTAATGGTTCACCAGCCTCAAAGTTCAGGAGGAATTGCAGAGGCAAATGTAAAATCTAGGCCTGTGAAATTCGTCTATGGGCGTGCCAAAATCGACTCTAAAGTTGCTGTTAGACCCAAGCCTGTATCAGGAACTATTACTGATGCATCACTAGCTGTGGTGGCTCGTGATTTGAATCGTATGATCAATAGTTCGCCCAGGGATGCTATGGTCCTTAGAAGATTGTCCTTGGCCGGTGCTCAAATTGATGGTTCCGGATTGAAGTATCTGGCTAAAGTTCCTCTAACGACCCTCAACTTAGAACATTCAACTGTGAAAGGAGATAATCTTGCGTATCTTGTAAATATGCCTCTTCAGGAGCTTTTCTTGGGGAGAGTAAAGTTCACAAACAAGGACCTGGATAATGTCTATGCAATCGGGGCTCTCAATAAACTGGACCTGAACACTTGTCCGGGTGTGGATGATGATTCATTCGGCAACTTAACCCGTCTTAGATCAATTCAGAAAATCAAAGTTGGTGGCACCGCCATATCCGATAGAGCTGTGGAGCAGATAGTGTTATGTAAGAGTCTAAGAGCGCTGGATCTGGAAGGAACCGCTATCACCGGACGCGCCATAGATGCAATTTGCACTCTGCCTCGCGTGGAAGAGATAAATGTGGCCGGCTGCAAAAACATAGGTTTCGATTCCGTAAACAGACTGACTCGGAAGTTCCCGGATATCAGGAGCCTTAATATTGGATATCTGAATTTGACTGGAGGTCAAGTGGGTGTATTGTTAGAAGGATGCACCAGTTTGACCGGGTTGAATTTATTCGGTATACCGGTGAATGATGGGGATCTGAAGATCTTAAAATACAACAAGAATTTGAAATCCTTGACCCTTAGCAATGCCACTATTTCTGATGCTACTTTGACTTTGTTGTATGATAAAAGCAATTTGAAGGAGTTACTGATTCATAACTGTCCAAACCTGACTTCGAAGGGATTGAAGAAACTTCAGATGCGCAACCCAAATATAAAATTGCTGGTGGCGAACACGCCAAACTCCACGGGTATCCAACAAAAGATGGAGAGTTTTTCCGAGTTCTTTGGAGCGGAGTAGATTTAAGGATCGATGATTTGAATTCTACTCCATCGCAATGCCGATTGTGCGGACTGCCTAAAACCGTCGATGGTTCTGGCAGTCTCACCCAGTTCATCTCTGTTTGTCAATGCGATTTTGCCGGAGAGATTTTGGAGAGCGGAGAGTTTGTCGATATTTGCTCCCATTGTCACAAGAGGATAGGAGCGGGGCGTAAGGGAAGTTTTACCCAGTTCATTTTTCGCTCTCAAGTATGTAACTGTAAGAGTCCGGAGCCAATAGCTCGGCAAGAAGCCAGAGAGTTTTTCTCCCGGGTATTCGACGGCTTTGAGATAGATGAGCTAGAGTCGGAAGAGTTGAATTTATCGGCTGACCGGTTCCCGGTGAAGCGCTATATACCTTTCTATGCTCTCGGCTCCGGCGCCAATGGGGAGGTATATTTAGCAAAAGACAGACTTTTGGGAAAGAGAGTAGCCGTAAAAGTTTTAAAAGTAATTGATGCCGCCCAAGCTGTGGACTTCCAAAACGAGGCCCGCACGACTTCCAAGCTAGATCACCCCAACATAGTTCGCATCCTTGACTTTGGTTGTACGGAAGACGGAGCACCATATATGGTACTCGATTTCGCGCCTGGAGTGACGCTTAAAGATTACTTGGCCAAAGAGAATACGCTCAGCGTTTCCGAGGCAGGCAAGATATTCTCACAGCTCTGTGACGCCCTTGAGTATGCCCATAAACTTCGAATTTTTCATCGAGATATCAAACCAGAAAACATTATTTTGACCGGTATGAGTATAGAAGATGCGGAAGTCATGCTCATTGATTTTGGAGTGGCTTCTGTGGCAGGGGTCTCCCAGGATACAACGATTGTGCAGGGGCGAACCCTTGTCGGTACTCCTGCCTATATGAGCCCCGATCAAGGGAGAGGGTTGCCATATGATAGGCGTTCCGAAGTTTATTCGCTCGGCTGTGTGTTGTATGAGGCTCTGTCCGGAAAGCCACCTTTCGACGCGGAAGATCCCCTTGAGCTTTTGAGATTGCATAGCGAAGAAGACATGCCGAAGGTGAATCCAGACGAACATTCCTCTTTAAATGCAAGAGTTAATCAGCTATTGCGCAAAGCAATGGAAAAGTCTCCGGAAGACCGGTTTAATTCTATGATCGAATTCAAAGAGGCTCTTGTTGCTTTAGGGAGTGCTGAAGAGGATAGATTAGAGAGTGAAATTGTTGTTGAGAAAAGTCATAGTCAGAGCAAAAATTCCAATATCATTGTTTGGCTCTTAGCCGGCTGTCTGAGTATGATTCTTCTGATAGGACTCTTATTCGCTTTTAGTTCTCCCGGAAATAAGTCGACGCCTGATGAGACGGAGAGAGAAGCGACAGTAGTGTCGCCAGGTCGAATTGTTTATGGATCAATGAAGTTCGAAGATGGGGTCTACTACTTGCCGAGGATGGAAGGTGGAACAGTTAAATCGAACAAAAATATCCTGAAATTTGTAGTTGATGACCTGAAGAGCAAGTATAGAAAAAAGCGGTCCATAGAGCCATATGACAGGTTGTGTTTGCGTGACTTTAATATTGATTGTGATAGTTTTTCAGAAATGGCAAAACTGCCGATACATAAGCTCTATTTGGCTAGCGCGAAGATAGATGATGACTGCTTGAGACATCTTAAGGTTACTCCTCTCAGGTCTCTTTGCTTAGCTGAAACAGATATTACTGGTGATGCCATCAAATTCATCAGAGAGATTCCCACTTTGACCAGTCTGGATTTGTCTGAATGCGGCAAATTAAAGGCAGGAGACATGACTCATCTTCATGGGTTGTCTAAATTGCATTCCATAAGATTGGATGGTCTACCGGTGTCGTCTGAAGATGTAAGCACATTGTTGAGTTGCAGAAGTCTTAGCAGTATCTTTTTGAATGCCACCACCATCACGCCATCTTCGTTGAGCAAGCTAGCGGATCTGAAGGAGATAAAGATTCTGACCGTTGGATACTGCAAGAAGTTAGATGCTGAGTCTGTCGTTCCCATAACAGCGAAGCATAAAGAGTTGACTGTTTTGAATATTCAATATTTGCCGATGAAGCCCGGAAGGTTGGGATACATTTTGCAAGATTGTAGAAATTTCAAGCATTTGAATTTGGCGGGTCTTCCCCTGAATGACAAAGATATGGAAGCCATTGTTCGGCAGAAGTCGATAGATTCTCTCGCTTTCAGATGGGCTAAATTTACTGACAAATCGATAGTTCGCCTGGCGGAGTGTAAGGCATTGAAGAGTCTCATCATTCACGGCTGTTCAAACGTGTCAGAAGAGGCAATAGCAAAGCTTGTGAGTCTGAAAGGCACCTCTCTTTCCATCGTTACGGATAAGCCAATAGAGCCATATTCTGAGTTAACCGACTTCATCGAGTCCTCAGACTAGGTTCTTGCCAGAGGGCATCGTTTCCTAACTTTCATTCTTCAGGAAGAATTTGCTGGAGCTGGTAGCGGAGTATTTCACGAAATTGCCACGAACCAGGGGAATATAGAAGCCACAATCCTCAAGAAGTCGGTTCTCGTCCGATTAGCTCGCATAACGACTGGGCCGGTGCTTTTCAACTATGGTGGCGCCGGTGGTCTCACTGTGCTTTCGTTCCGCACCATTCTAATGAACGCATCCTCCTCCTTTATCGCCGCCGTAAACGCAACCGCCGAACATCTTTGTCGGCAGCGGGAGTTGAGCGAGCTTCTTCTTGCCGCCAGCGTTCATCATATGCACAGTATGATGGAAGACCTTCCGGTTGGTCAGCTCTCCTTTGACTACCAGGGCCATCTGAAGCAGATCGATGACTATTCCCGTTCACTGCTGGGCCTGACAGATAGAACCTTATCGAAGCCAGTTACCCTGAAAGATTTGCTTTCCGGAGAAACTCCGGATCTTCTAGATTCGTTTCGAAAAGGTGACCGAGGGCATTGTCACTGGGTCTCACTGCGAACTGTCCACGGAGTCGAGGTGGCGGCAAGGTTAGTTCTCACGGAGAGCCTTGAACCATTTCGCTTTGAGTGCGCGATTATTTACAGCTCAGACTGCAGCTCCGACGCAAACAGGCAAAGGCGCGCTTCCTAGAAGAGGCTCTAACAGTTCAAAAACTGTTTGCGGTTCCACCATAGGAGTTCGCCAAAAGACTAACCTTGAATTGTGCGCTTAAGCAGGCAAACTGCCGTCAGGGGGATTCCTTATTATGGAACAGACCAGTTTTCATCACTTAAATAGAAAACAGCGAAAGCTGGTGGCAAATGAGATCAACAGCTGGTTCGATGCTGGAATAGTAGATCTTGAACTGGCGGAGAAGTTGCGGGCGCTATACCCGGATGTGGAGAAAGGTCCTAATATTTCCGGTGCTTTAAGCATCATAGGCGCTATCTTGATAGGGCTCGGAGTAATACTGTTCCTGGCTTCCAACTGGCACGTGATGGCCGTTGGGCTGAAACTATTGCTTATTCTTGTCGCCATAGCTGTGGCCAACTACACCGGATGGCGCTTGCGTTTCGGCAAGGCAAATCGTCCCCGGTTGGGAGATGCGTTGCTTCTCTTGGGCGGGCTGTTCTACGGCGCTGCCATCTGGCTTATCTCGCAGATGTTCAACATAGATACCCACTTTGCAGATGGGCTCTTGCTCTGGGGCGGTGGAACTATCCTGTCTGCCCTGGCACTGCGGTCGCTTCCTCTCGGAATTCTCTCATCGGTTCTCTTCTGCATGTGGTCTTTCAATTTTAATAACAGCTTCGACTATGGTCATCTGACCACCGGTCAGACGCTCTC
>JAUIJG010000265.1 GCA_030431355.1 bacterium | reverse complement strand
TTCATTACCGCTATCATCATCTATCAGGTCAATAGCTGTTATCCTATCCTGGTTTTGCAAGCAGATTGCACGTTGGGATTTTAACTCTGCCAGACCGACAAAGTTTGGACCGTATAGCTCGGTGACAATTTTTTCCGCTTTGACTAGCAGTTGATATTCCAGCTCATAGGCGTAGTTTGCATCCAGGCGACGAGCTATCTCAACCACGGCTTTTACCGACGCCGCCCAATTTAATAGTGGTTCTGAAAGATGGGATTGAATCGGCTCTCGTCTTCTTTTGAGCTCGGCGATGTACTTTTCAGAGTTAGATAGATTGTTGAGGGTGGCTTTGGCGGTGGTCAACCAGCGCTCTTTGTCCAGATCTGACAGCTCTTTTACTACGCGCTCGTATTTGGAGTTCTGACCATTGGCGTTGTATGCCTCGGCCAGTTTCTTCAGAGTTTGAAAGCGCTTGTCGTAGTTTGGTCGGTTAAAAATAGGGTCCAGATGTTCACAGTGCCAGGCTGCGAACTCAAGAACCGGCACCGCCAATGGTTTCAAGCCGCTTGCCAGGAGCAACTGACTGAAACTCAGCTCCATCTGCCAGGTCATCTTAGCAAGGGGCGAGCCAGGATCCTGATCCGGTCCCTGGTAGAGGGTTATGAATCCAATGAGGGAGGCAAGAGCTATGGAGAGATATCTGACCTTTTCTTCGTTACTAAATTTCAGTCTGGACCGTTTTTGCTTCTTTATATATCTGGAGGAAGGTGTTTTTAGGCTCCCCTTTTCCTGTCCCATAAGAGTGTTGACCTGCATCGCTATGGTTGCGTCGCTGCCAGAGTCCAGCGGTGCAGACGTGCTGTTTGCCGGCATGGCATCCATGAATTCAAGGACTGTTTGAAATCTTTTTCTAGGGTCCTTATTAAGGCACTTCATGACCAGGTCATTAAGTTCTGTGGAAACCCTTATGGAATCGTGAATCTCATTTAGTGGAATCGGTTTTTCGTTCAGGTGTAAAGCTATGGTATCGACAGCGCTATCACCGACAAAAGGTGGCGCGCCGCTCAAGAGTTCGTAGATAAGGCAACCGAAAGAATAAATGTCGGAGCGAGCATCTACTTTTTTGCCTTCGCACTGTTCCGGGCTCATGTATAGCGGGCTGCCAAAGATCTCTCCGGTTTGGGTCAAGTGCTGTGATACCGCGCCATCTCCCGGAGCTACTTTGGCGATGCCGAAATCCACCAATTTGACCAGCAAAAATCCATCTTCTTCGGTGGTGAGTACTAGATTCGCCGGTTTCAAATCCCTGTGAATTACCCCTTTCTTGTGGGCATGTGCCAGTCCTCTAGCTGTCTGTCGAATAATCTCGATTGAGTCGTTTTCGGTAATCTTTCCTGTCTGGTCCAGGAGGTGACTCAAGGAACAGCCATCGAGATAGTCCATTATCAGGTAGGCTTGCCCTTCTGAATTTACGCCGAAGTCGAAAACGTTGATGATATTGGGATGACTTAAACTGCTCGAGGCTTTCGCTTCCTGCTGAAAGCGTTGTACTGCAGCGGGTTCCGAGACCAAGTGCTGGTGTAGGATCTTAACCGCTACAGTTCTGTCCATGTATGTGTGTTGAGCTTTGTAGACCGTACTCATGCCGCCTTTGCCGGCTACTTCCAAAATCTTGTAGCGATCGGCAAAGACGGTGTCCAGGAGTTTGTCCACATGTCCTGCAACCAGGTCCGAACCGTCATTGGGACAGATTCTCAGGTCCGGCCCGAAACTCTTTTTGCAGACCAGGCATATTTGAGTGGTTTCGCCGCTTTTCGGCATAACACAACACGACTCCGCGGAGATATAGATCTAATTCTACTTCCCCGGGCTAAAAAGTCTATTTATCGGCTGTTGCTACAAAATTGGCGATCTTTCAGGGCTTTTTGAAAAGCCTGGGCTTCGGTTTCCAGGCTCTGGCGGCTATCAGACCATGCGACAAAATGTCCCATCTTTCGACCTTCTCTGGCCTCTGTTTTGCCATAAAGCACAAGCTCAGAGATATTTCCGTGGTCTTTCATGGCTGATAGGTCTATTTCGGCAGATTTTGAACCTGACTTCTTTTCTGGCGCGCCAGGCCGTTCGTTTCTGTTTGGATAGCTATCACCGAGAATATTGACTATACAGTGATGTTTTTCGGAGTTGAGGGATAAGCTTTCGTCAGTTACCGGAACTTCCAGAAGAATCTTGGCCAGGGCGTCGAATTGACTGGAGTGGCATGCGTTTCGGGTTATGTGACCGGAGTTGTGGGGACGGGGCGCGAATTCATTTATGTGGATGGTGTAGTCTCCACATACGGCGCCCGTTGTTTCATTTTCCCTTGTCCTGGAAACGAAAAATTCAGTGGTCAATAGCCCTTTAACGTCAAGGGCGAGGGTTGCCTTGTTTGCTATCTCTATCACTTTAGCCTGGATGTTCTCCGGCAATGAGCAAGGCAAGTAGGTCTTGTCTAGAATATGGTTCTTGTGAAAGTTTTCGAAGACTGGAAAGGTAGAGATAGAGCCTTTTAGATCGCGAGCCACTATGCAGCTCACCTCGCTTTCAATTTCGATGAATTCTTCCAACACGGCCAAAAAGCTGTTCTCACCTTTTCCGATCGATAGCTCTTTCAGGGCATTTTCAAGGTCTTCTTCGTTGTTTATCGAGAATTGACCTTTGCCGTCATAGCCACCGCGGGCGGTTTTTATCACAAAGGGAAAACGGAAGGACATCCCTTCTTTGCGAAGTTCGTCAAGAGAAGAAACCACGGCGAACTTAACGTGGGGCAAGTTGCTTGCGCTCAAGAACTGTTTTTCATTTATTCTGTTCTGGGTTATCGCCAGAACGTCGAGAGATGGATAGATAGGGGCGATGGCACTGATTGGTCGGAGCGGATCGCATTCCACATTTTCGAATTCGTAGGTTATAATGTCGCACCTTTTCACGAATTCTTCTATCTTCTTATAGTCGGTCCAAGAACCGTTAACCACATTTCCGGCATGCCTGCACAATGGCGCCAGGGGTTCGGGGTCATAGACGACCACCTCAGCTCCCAGTGTATAAAGGCTGTTGGCAAGCATCAGACCTAGCTGACCGCCGCCTAGAATTCCGACTGTTTTCACGATTTCTCCCGGGGCATTTTATTTTGAAAAATTTTGCTGCACGATTTCATTTCCGGCAATTGCCTTTTCCGCTTGTTCACGGTTGTACAAATCAAGCTGTTTCAGTAAAGCGTTGTCTTCGATGGCAAGAATTCTTAGGGCGAACAGGGCCGCGTTCTTGGCACCGCTATCGCCCACAGCGAAAGTCGCTGTCGGGACTCCACCGGGCATCTGCACTATTGAAAGTAAGCTGTCCAGTCCGTTTAAGGCTCTCGATTTGACGGGAACACCAAGTACCGGCAGTGGTGTCAGAGCTGACACCATGCCGGGCAAGTGGGCTGCTCCGCCAGCTCCGGCGATAATACATTTCAGACCCCGCTTCGCTGCGTTTTGAGCATATTCATACATTCGTCCCGGGGTTCTGTGAGCGCTGACAACCTCTATCTCGTAGGGAATTTTAAACTCCCTGAGGATATCTTCGGCGTTTTTCATGGTCTCGTAATCCGAGGAACTGCCCATGATAATGCCTACTACGGCTGGGGCTCTTTTTGTTATATCGTCTGGAGCTGGCATTGCTGGTCCTTTTAGTGGGTCAGTTTGCTGTGTCAATAAAATGACTTAGTGCTTGAAGCAGCGCTGACCGGTGAGCAACATGGTGATGTTATTGTCTTTGCAAGATTGAATTACATCTTTGTCTTTTATGCTGCCTCCGGGTTGAACAATCACGGAAATACCGGCATTGGCCGCTGCTTCTATGTTGTCTGTTGCCGGGAAGAATGCATCGCTGGCGAGAACGGCTCCTTTGGCTTTCTCTCCTGCTTGCTCCAGGGCGATGTTCACACTGGCGATACGACTGGTTTGACCTATGCCGAAGCCTAGTGATTGACCATCCTTAGCTATGAAGATGGCATTGGAGGTAAGGTGCTTAACCACGCTCCAGGCGAAATTTACATCGGATAGCAGATTTTTCGGAACATCACCACCGGTGACACATTCGAATTTGTCGGCGGTTACAGCAGGTGCCTCAGCCCTTTCGAGAATCCATCCGAAGTCTTGAAGATCTTTGGCATGCCATTGTTCTTCCTCGATGGCTTTCAGTACGCTGGCTGAAAGTTCCAGCACCCGAACATTCTTTTTCTTTTTGAGAAGCGCCAGAGCCTCATCAGAGAAGCTGGGAGCCGCCACAATCTCCACAAAGCCCTGGAGAACTTTCTCCACCAGGGGCGCTTCCAGTTTTTCTGTGAAACCAAATATGCCGCCAAAGGCCGAAATAGGATCCGTCTCGTAAGCTTTATCCAGTGCTTCTTCCAGGGTTGCTCCGATGGCCACACCACAGGGATTATTGTGCTTGATGATGCATGAAGCGGGGGATTGGAGATCCCTCATGATAGAGACTAGAGCATAGGTATCGACAATGTTGTTGGAAGAGAGTTCTTTCCCTTGCAGCTGGTTGAAGGGCGGGAATTTCATGGCGTCGCCGTTGGTGCCTGCCGAACTGCCATGGGCGTACCAAATGGCAGATTGATGAGGATTCTCGCCATAACGGAGTGTCATGTGCTGTTTTAGTCGCAGGTCGACGGCAGAGGGGAGACTGGAGCGACTTTTGCCTGCTTCTTCTCCCAGGTTCCCTTTCAGGTAGGTGCTGATAGCAGTGTCATAACTCATGGTGCGGCTGAAGGCTTCGAAAGCTAGCTGGCGACGGAAGTCTTTTGAGATCTTTCCGGTTTCGGCCAGTTCTTTGCCCAGTCGATCATATTGCGCCGGGTCGGAGAGAATTGCTACCCGATTGAAATTCTTGGCTGCCGCTCTAATTAGAGCGACTCCGCCGATATCGATCTGTTCTATCATCTTGTCTTCGTTCAGACCTTCTTTCAACTTTTTCTCGAAAGGATAAAGATTGACGATTACCAGGTCCAGTTCGTCGATCTTCATCTCGGCCAGGCACTTTCTATCATCGTCAAGGTCACGACTCAATATCCCGGCAAAAATCTTAGGGTGTAAGGTCTTTACCCGTCCACCTAGAATTTCAGGAAACTGGGTAATCTCTTCCACCGGGGTGCAGGTCACGCCTAGCTCTTTTAGATAGGCTGCCGTGCTTGTGGTGGCGACGAATTTGTAGTCGTGCTTATCTTGTAGATCCCTGGCTAACTTATCCAGGCCTGTTTTATCCGATACACTTACCAGTGCTGTAGGCATGATTACCTCCTTAAAAGTTATAGTTTGAGAACGGTCGAATCAGGTGGCTTTGGTGTGTATATAGATATCCTCCGAGCTTCCCGGTGCGTTTTTTATGATGAGGGAGGGTCCCCGGTCTGTGATTTCACCAATTTCTGCTGCGTTGAAATCGCAGGCTGAAAAAATAGATATTATGTGCTCGACGTTTTTCGCTTCAGTCATGACACATAGACCGATGCCCATGTTGAATGTCTTGTACATCTCAGGAAGGGAGATAGAGCGGGCAAGTTCCTGGAAAATTTCGGGAACTGGAAGGTGATTGCTTATCTCGTAACCTAACGCTTCTTTCGGCCTGGTTATATTTGTCCAGCCACCACCGGTAATATGAGCTAGTCCTTTTACGGCTCCAGGATATTCGCTGAAGAGGCGAACCACCGGCTTGGTATATATGTGAGTCGGCTTGAGCATCTCTTTTCTGAGGGGAGAGTCAACCGCAATCAGTTTGCGAGCCAGAGAAAAACCGTTCGAGTGGATGCCGTTTGAGGAAACACCGATCAGTCTGTCTCCTGCTTTCAATTCATCACCGGTAATAAGTGATTCTCTGGTGACGCTACCTACTGCGAATCCGGCCAGATCGAAATGACCTTTTTCATAAAGATCGGGCATCTCGGCGGTCTCTCCGCCGACCAGAAGCATGGAGGCTCGGTCGCAGCCTTCAATAATTCCCTGCATCAAATGATCGGATACCTTCTCATCCAGGGCGCCGGTGGCATAGTAGTCTAGAAAAACTGATGGAACCGCTCCTACGCAGATCAGGTCATTGGCGCACATGGCTACAAGGTCGATGCCTATGGTGTCATAACAATCCTGTTCAAGAGCAAGTAGCAGTTTGGTTCCTACCCCGTCTGTGGAAAGAGCTACCGCATGATTGCCTTGAACCGGATAGACCGAGGCGTATCCGCCGGCTCCTCGCCAGAGCCTTCTATGTCCGTCTCTTCTTGCCGAGACTTTCAAGCGGGTCAAAAATGATTCCGCTTTGTGTATATCTACTCCTGCTTCGGCATAAGATTTTGGTTCCATCTTTCTACCTCGTTTGCTCCATCTATTTACTAAAGGGATTCCGTCATCTTTCTGGCGTTCTGCAAAATTCTAAGACCATGGGGTACTTTCTCCGGATCGTCTACGCTTCTATCTTTTTCAAAATCCAGAGCAACTAATCCGGGATTTTTAAGTTTAATAGTCGTCCATCCAGGGTGGTGGCTCCATCGAATAAAAGCCTCCGGGTGAGGCATCATTCCCAGGACGTTGCCGGCTTTATTTGATAGAGCTGCTATCTTGTCATGGCTTCCGTTAACATCCTCCGTGTATTTGAGGATGGCATTTTGCTCGGTCTGCTCCATTGCCGATTTGTTTTTTTCATTTACCGCCAGTCTACCCTCTCCGTGTCTTATGGGCAGAGAAAGGTTTTGCATCCCTTCCAGATAGCCGCTCGAATTGTCTCCGGATACGGTGAGGTCGATCCACCGATTTATAAAGCAGCCAGATCGATTTTTCAGGAGACTGACAGAGTTCTTTCCGTCCGGTGTTGTTTCGGGCAAGAGTCCCATTTGGACTAGAGCCTGAAATCCATTACAGATACCCAACACCAATCTTCCTGAATTTACAAATTCGAGAAGCTCGGAACGGACTCTCTCCATCAACTTTAGAGCCAGTACCTTTCCGCTTTCAATCTCGTCTCCAAAAGAGAAACCTCCCGGAAATACTAGAAGGGAAGCAGTTCCCAGTCTGTCTGGCCTGGCAAGTAGATTAGAAACGTGCAGGGTCTCCACCTCGAAATCCGCCAGGGATAGGGCGTGGGCAGTTTCATTCTCACAGTTGATACCATCGCCCATCAATACTATTGCGTTCTCTTTTCTGAATAGCATAGACATTCTCTTTTGCACACCCTCTACCTATTTTGTGTCTACCGGAACAGGACTCTGCCAGGCTTCTTTTAACTCTTGCGCCGGAGAGTCAATTACAGTTTTGCCCTGGTAACTTACTTTCCAACTTTTGTAACTTGTTTTAACTTGGAAATCTCTTCGCTGTATTGAAGATTATCATCTCAGCAGTTGGTACAAGGGGAGAGACTTGGCAAAAGATTTGCTCCTGCATGGGTGTTGTGCACAAATGATCGGGTTTTCTACAGATCCCTATACTGCGCCATTATTTGCAAAAGTTGGAGTAGATATGTTTGTCCAAAAACGACCTGCAGATCCAGGTCGTTCGG
>JAUIJG010000264.1 GCA_030431355.1 bacterium | reverse complement strand
GTTCTTATGGTGGCCGGATTCATATGGGGCAACCGGCTATAGAACATGTCTGCGGATAGTCATACCAATTTGTCCAATGAAGAGAAGGAAAAAGCCTGGCTGGTAAGCCCTCTTATAGATCTATTCTTTGTCGCAGGAGGTGCAGTCTGGGTTCTCTTTATCCTGCACTCCGTGTTGTTCAAAGGGACTTTGACCGGTGGAATCGCCGAACTGTTCCTTACTATTTCGGCCACCGGCGCTATTATTTTTGCGGAAACCCATACCATAGCCACAATGCTAACTCTCTATGGGAATAAAACCACCAGAGAGAAACACCGCTTCCACGGCATCTGGCTAGCCGCTATCTGCCTCGGTCTAATACTTCTTGGCCTGATAGAGAAAGACCTGGCACCGATCTACCTGAAACTCTATCTCCTCTTCATTCCCCACCATTTCATGAACCAGTGCTACGGGGTGGCTCTTCTCTACTGCTTCAAAAGAGGCTATAAAATCGCCGGAAGCGAAAAGCTGGTCCTCAAATTTTTTACAGAAAGCGTAGCCTGGTATGCGGTACTCAAACAACTCACCTATCCTTCCTGGTCGGGAATGAGCCTGTTGAATACAAAAATCCCTTTCTGGGGACCGCTTCCCGAGCATTTATGCCTGCTGTCAGGTAACATCATGAATCTCGCCGCGGCGATAATGGTCTCGATCATTGTTTGGAAAAGCTTCCGGGGCAAAGACTTTCTGCCCCTCCCTTCCCAGCTGACAATTCTCACCGGCACCCTGGCCTTTACTCTCGGCCCTTCTCTCATCGGCATTTATTGGCTCTATATCTCCGCCTTTTTCCACGGCACTCAGTATCTGATCATAGCGACAGCCAGGCACTACAATGCGGTGAACGCCGATAAGAAGGCCATGGCAGCATATCCACTGACTTTCAAAAATCCTGCCATCAAATTTCTTGCCCTGAGCCAACTGATATCGATCTGCGTCTATCTGGTGATACCAAATATAGCCCTATTGGCAGGTTTGGAAGAGCTTAAATTGGGCGTGATCCTCTTTGCCCTGGTGAATCTATTTCATATACTTACGGACAGCGCAATTTGGAAGCTCAGAGATCCCCTGGTCCGTTCACACCTCACCCCTTCAGAAGGTGCTAGAATAGTCGCCCGAAAGGAAACAACAAAAAGCCGACTATGTACGCCTACAAATTATTTTTACCAGCTTTCGGCAAAGCCGAAATAAACAAAGCAATAGACTACCTCAAGAAGAAAAGCATCACGCTGCAGGTAGACCCCACCGTCAATATTTATCGAGATCCACCCTGGGATACCACCCTCATGGTCTCTTTAAAGGTGGAAAACAACCCGAAATGGCCTTACCCGGACAAAACCATAGTCTCCGGCTTCGAGCTAAAAGCCTATCCCTTCGATTTCGACCAGGTCCTGAAAAATAGCGGTATCTCAATAGGAAAGCTCTTTGGTCTGGCCAAGGGAAATCCTGACAAGATAGATTTCAAAAAAGCTCTGGAAGGAAGGGACCGAGGACTATCGACTCAACTGAAGTCCATGAAAGTGGAGCTCAGTATTTATGACGAGCCGGAGATTTTTGCGGGATATTACACTTCAATGCTCTTCGCCACCGCCCTTGCAAAAGGCGCCGGCGGTATCATATACGAAGGCGAGTTTGTTGAAGAGGGCAATGTGGAAAGAGATTTCATGCCCACAAAAGAAGATCTTGAAAGCGTTCTGGAAGATATAGAAGACGGAGAAAAACCCGAATTTTTCAAGGGTTGGAGCTAGCTAGCTAGTGAACGTTCAAAGTCTCGTCGCCGTTCTCTCTGGTAGTATATTCGGCTCCGTTGATGGAGTTTAAAAATTCAGCCACATCTACAGCCAGCTCAGCCGTCGAAAAATCGCCATGGTGCTTGTCCGGCTTCAATACAAGCTTGGTTTTATAAGGTCTTATCTTGAAAAGATCTTTGGAATGCTGAACACTTATGGTCCGGTCTTTCTCGCCATGAATGATCATCACCGGCACCACCATATTGTGACGCAGGAATGTGGAAGAACCGATATCCGGCTGGGGAAACAGAAAGTCCGGATAAATGTTGAGGTAAGGCAGCCTCTCCCTTGCCAGGCGTTTCAGTGAATCATAGGGGCAGACAAGTATCATTCCAGCCGGTGGTCTGCTCAAGGCAACTGTTCCGGCAACACCGCTTCCCAGGGATGCTCCATAAAGGATGATTCGATCGGGTTTAATGCCTCTCTTCTTCACCAGAAAATCAAAGGCAGCGGTGCCATCTTCAACCAAACCGTTAACGGAAGGTTCACCACTACTGATACCATAACCGGAGTAATCATAGGTAAGCACGGATTGCCCATTCAAAAGGGCGGTCTTGACCAGACCCATGTGTTTGCTTATGTTTCCGCCCTGGCCATGACTCAAAAGGAATGTGTATTTAGCCCCGGGCATTTCGAAAAGAATTCCGTTTATGGAATTGCCGCTCTCACTTTCAAAGGTGACATCAACCCGCTTTGCTCCCAGCAACTCTTCGGGAATATCCGCATATGAGCTTGCTTTCAGAGGATGGAAGAGGGTGTGGTTAACCATGGAAAGCGGAGAGAACAAAAAGTAAGCGATGGAGATAACAAGAACCCCAAGAAAAATCACTATTTTGATGGGAAACTTGTTTTTCTGTTTCTTCTTTTTCTTCTTCTTATCGGGCACCACAACAACCAATCTAATCTGATTTCAAAGTCTGTATTTTACAATAGTGCTTTTGAAAAGGTGATTTAATAGACCAGGATGAACTGCTCAAAGACAGGTCCTTAAGTTGGGAAAATCAAAAATCTATTTAGCTCTAGCGCTCTATTGTCTGGCTCAATCAGCTTCCATTCAGGCAGGAGCAGGGCAGGCAGTAACCAGAGAATACAACAACTCCTTCAAAGCAGGGGTAACTTATTATCAGAAAGGCGATTTTAAGACAGCCTCCGGCTACTTGAGACAGGCTGTCAGCGGTGAGTATCGCTCCAATCCCAGCGCCCATTACTGGCTGGCAAGCGCCCTGCTCAAAGAGAACCGCATAGATGAAGCCATGGTAGCTTTCGCGGAAGCATACAGCCTCTCTCCCCATACCGAAGTGGGTCATAACTCTCTGAAAGCGCTCCAGATGTACAAAACAAGAATCAAGCAATCGGAACGCCTGAAAACCCAGGTATCCAGCCTGGTACGAAGGAGTATGTCAGCCTCGCCATCCCGTTCTCCTTCTCCGGGCAATGCTTACGAAGTACAAGAGCCTGTTCAGCTTGTCGATCAGGGAAAACTGCGTTCTATCAAGAACCAGCTCCGACCGATTCAAAAGCACAATAGGCCTGGTCCCAGCCCCTCGGATTTTGGAGCCTGGCCTGTCACCCAGCAAGCCAACTATGTATACAGCGGAGCCTTCCAGGCGATCTCCCAGGCCCGGTCCGACATTAGCGATGCCCAGAAACAGCTGAGCGAAGCTCAGGCCCGAGCCAATGGACTGGTCCCCACTTTTCGAGCATACGGAGAAGAGGAAGCAAAGTTTGAAGAGAGAAAGGAAGCTTCCAAAAAAGCCTATTCCCAACTGCTTGAGCCCTATCGAAAAGAGCTGGAAAAATGTACCAAGCATCTCAATGACGCCATCACGATCAAGAATAGAGCTGAGCAAGCTCTGAATACTCCATTGTACTATCGCCCTTACGGCGTTCCCCTGTACCGATAGAAGCATCTTCTTAAGAAGAGTAAAAAGCAAGATTTACAAAAGTTTCATTCCATATCTCTTCTTCTATCTGATAGAAGAAACTTGACTTCCCTTGTTTAATCTCTCCAGGAAAAACTCTCTAAGCGTAAGCGTTTCTACATCAATTCGAGTACCGTCTCCAGTGTTCAAACTGGTTTCCTGGAATGCTCTGCAATCAAAATTGTCCGCAACCCATGAGGAGACAATCCAATGACCGAGTCCATCGTCACCAATGAGGGCCTTCCCGTTTTCACCGATGACGTGCTCGCCAACTACCGCCTCACCCAGGACGGCGAAGTCGACTTCATCATGATGTGCCAGCGCGCCCGCACCGGAAAAGATTCCGTGGTCAGCGCCATGCTCGGCTCGGAGGTGATCGCCGACCAACCCTGCACGGTCCTCGCCAGCGCCGGATCGAAAGTCTTCGCCGGCAACGGGGCTGTCGTCATGGCTGATCTGAACTGCACCGTGACCGCCTATGCCGGCGCCGAAGTGCACGCCAAATATGGAAGCCGCATCACCGCCAAAGCCGGCTCGAAGATCTTTGTCTATCCCGGCGCCGTCATCGATGCCGAAGCCGGTGCCATCCTCATGATTCCGGCCGGTCTTTCCCAGGACTACGGCCAGGGCGTTCAGATCATCGAACTGCCCAATGCCAACCATGAAGGCACCAAGACCCTAAACTGATTCTTCCATCCGAAGAGATCAGCAAGGTGTTCCGACACCCTGGAATCAGCTGCCCCGGTGGCTGATTCAACCAAAACAAATAAGAGACAGCCCCTCCAGCTCGGATTCAAACACCGAGTCAGACTTGAACCTAAAGAACCTGAAGAACCTTAAGAAGTTCGCCTTCTTCGGTTCATTGAATTTCCAAAGCTTTCTACTGTCTTTTATAGTTATAATGTCAAAAAGAAAGCCTGGTAAAATGAGCCGATCAAAACCGATAAATTGGCTTGCAAACAGGAGTAGACCATGCCTTTCGTAAACGTTAAACTAGCTGAAAGTGGCGCCACCCGGGAACAGAAAGCCCAGATTGTGCAAGAGATAACAAGCACTCTACAGAGGGTCCTGAATAAGAACCCGGAAGTAACCCATGTGGTTATCGAAGAGATAAGCACAGACAACTGGGGGCACGGTGGCAGATTGCTGACAGAAATCCGTAAAGAACAAGCTGCAAAGTAGCCTGAAGGCACTGGTACAAACTCTCCCAGGGCACATCTGACAGCCTCGCGAAGTTAGTGCTAAGTGTTGCGGTCTGGTTTCACCAGCCTTTCAATTCCCGCAAATACATACACACCAACCGATTACAGCGATCGCCTCAGTAAATCGCTATGAAAGCCCATTGAAAGCTAGACCATTATTTGGCTTAAATCGGTAAAAGACTCTTGGTCAGCGGCTTAAGGCTGAAGTAAGTTGAAGATAGCTAAGTTCCAAAAGGAGGGCATGGCTATGTTCGATGTGGTAACCCTGGCAAGCCAGATTCTAGCTCTTGTATACTTACTTGCTTATGTCTACATGATTTATCTGAATTTGACATAGGATTCAATAGACTTAAAAAGACGGGAAGAGCCTTTGCTTTTCCCGTTTTTTATCCCCTGTCAGCAGGCACAGGCAGAGAACCAAGGGTTTCAACAAGCCTGAACAAAATTGCCACGCCATTTACCAGAGCCACCTCGTCCACATCAAAGCTTGCCGTGTGCAAAATCCGGGGAGTAGAGGGGATGCCTACCCCTAACAACACAAGAGCTGAGGGCACCCTGGAAGAATAAGGATAAAAGTCATCGCTCCAGGCTTTCCTCTGCACTATTTTGCAAGTGCCTCCCATTACTTCTTCTCCAACTTCCTGGACCGTCGTCACCAGGGTGTCGCAATTAATGAGCCTGGGCGGCTCCTCCCCATAACGAAATTCAAATTTACCTCCCTGGCCGGAGCACAATCCACAGGACTCTTTGATGGCGTCCTCGAAAAACTTCTGGGTATCCCTTCCAAGATTGACAAATCTGCCCTTAATCAGCGCCTCTTTTCTTCCTGTCTCCTCCAGGGGCTCCAGGGATTCCAAGAAAAGTGAATCTTTAAAAGTATCATGACCAAGGGCTTTCTCAAATAATGCCGCCACCACCATGGCACCGGCTCGGGTTGCATGCCAACCTTCATCGAACTTACCGGAAGGCATGAGCTTTACTGTAAAACTCTCTATGCGCTGGACCATACGATTGCTCAACACTCCGGCTGAACCACTATTGATGGTGCCATCAACATGGAGACTGAGTAAATAATCGAGCCCGTTCAGAGCCCCTTCTTCAATCATTTTGTTGGAGCCCGATTTTTTATCCTCTTCCGAGACGGATTCAGAAGATGGTTGCAAAATAATTCTTACCCTGTTTTCATTTCCGGCTTGAGAGATCAGCTTGGCCACACCGAGAACACAGGCCATATTCGCATCATGGCCGCATGCATGCATATATCCGGAGTTCCTGGAGGCAAAGGTAAGATTCAATCCTTCCTGAACAGGATAACCATCCATTTCAGCCCGGATACCGATAAAAGGAGATCCTTCCCTCCCTTTCAACTCGGCAAGAATACCGGTGCGGGCCACACCGGACTTAACTTCGTAACCCAATTCATTCAATCGCTCTACCAGAAATTGACCGGTTCGGTGCTCAGCAAACCCCGGCTCCGGTATCGAATGCAGCTCTCGACGCCACTCTACGATATCTTTCTCGATCGAGTTAACCTTTTGGAGCAATTCAGATATGGGCATAATACCTCGACAATTTTCCTGAGACATGGCAGCTATGGCTACAAATTAGTATGCCTCAAACGCAGTGAGTTGGCTATCACGCAAAAAGAGCTAAAACTCATGGCTGCGCTTGCAATCATGGGACTGAGCAGAATACCGAAGATCGGATAAAGAAGCCCGGCAGCCACCGGCACTCCAAGACCATTATAAACAAAGGCAAAAAAGAGATTTTGTTTTATGTTGGCCATCATGGCAAGACTGAGGCGGCGAGCCCGAGCTATTCCTCTTAGATCCCCTTTTACCAGAACAATCTCAGCGCTCTCCAACGCCACATCGGCGCCGGTGCCCATGGCTATGCCGACATCGGCCAGGGCAATGGCGGGAGCATCATTGATTCCGTCGCCACCCATGGCGACCACCGCGCCTTCTGCCTGGAGTTGTTTCACAACTTCTCCTTTCTCCTCGGGCAAAACACCGGCAAAAACTTGTTCAATATTCAACTCTCCAGCCACGGCCTCGGCGGTTTTTCTACTGTCGCCCGTCAGCATTACCACCTTCATCCCAAGCTTCTTGATCTCTTCCACCGCGGAAGCCGTGGTCTCTTTTATCGGATCAAAAACAGCCAGTATTCCCTTCAGTTCGCTGTCTTCTGCCATAAAAATCACCGTACGACCCCGGGAGCGCTCCTCGTCGGCTCTGGATAGCATCGACTCGACCTCTATTTGAGAATCTTCCATCATGGCGCTGTTACCCAGAACTATCTCTCTACCATCTACAGTGGCAATCACACCCTTGCCGGAGACTGAATTAAAACTGCTTACGGAAGGCAACTTCAACTCTCTATCCTGAGCGGCCCTCAATACAGCGGCTGCCAGAGGATGCTCGCTGGCATTTTCCACCGCTGCCGCCGCCGCCAGAAGACGGTCTTTCTCTGCTTCCGACAGCTCCTCTTGCCGGGAGATAAAGCCCGAAATAGTCGGTTTACCCTCTGTCAAAGTTCCAGTCTTATCGACTATCACTGTGTCCACCCGGCTCATCTTTTCAAGGGATCGTG